>NZ_JAAIWM010000009.1 GCF_011008845.1 Bacillus mesophilus
TCGATTTTCCAATCTTGATAGTCAGTTTCGTTACGAACGTCTAGGATAAATAATTCCTCTTTGTTGATTACCTTTCTTGCTACTTCTTTTGCAGTCATTGATTTTACAACCATCCCGATTACCCCCCGAGGTATATTATAAGTTAAAAAAATTTGTTCATTCTCTTTCTTATATAATACTGTTTGTATGACCAGACCAAGCACTCATACCAGGTACGACGTTGACAACATGATTAAATCCTTTTTCTGCTAACTTTTGTGCGGCAAAGTCACTTCTATTTCCAGTACGGCATACAACGAAAATTTGGTCTTCTTTACTTAGTCCATTTAGACGATCGTCTAACTCTCCTAACGGAATCGAGATCGCATTAGGAATATGATTAAATGCATATTCTGCTGCTTCTCTTACATCCAGTACCACGATGTTCTCATTTGCTTCTAGTTTCTTTTCTAGTTCTTCGTTACTTGCAACATGCGGGTGCTTTCTCTCAATCGCTTCATCATTTGATGACTTCCTTAAGTAATGCTTCAGCACATCTCCTTCTTCAATCGTACCTAAATATTGATGTCCTGAACTTTTAGCCCATGCTTGAAGATCAGCCTTTGAACCTTTATCTGTTGCTTGAACTTCAAGAACTTGCCCTGCTTGTAATTCATTGATTGCCTTTTTTGTTTTTACAATCGGCATCGGACACGCTAACCCTTTTGCATCTAATAATAAATCTGTTTTTAATTGTTCCATCTATTTGGCCTCCATTTTACCCTCATGGGTATATTCTAATCTAAAAAAATTTATTCCACTTTACCTTCCCAATCTAGCATACCACCTGACATATTAATGACACGATAGCCATAGCTTTCAAGGAACTGAGTCGCACGACCACTTCTAGCACCTGAACGGCAAACCATAATATATTCTTTTGATTGATCCAGTTCATTCATGCGGAACTCTAATAATCCAAGTGGAATATGAAGAGCTCCAGGAATCTTACCATTCGCTACTTCGTCTACTTCTCTTACATCAATAATGTTTAATGATATTTCTCCAGTTAAAAGATTCTCTACCTCTTTAGCTGAATACTGTTTCATCCTAGTAATCCTCCTTTTTTTATTGTCTCCAGCTGCTCATACCGCCTTTTACATTTGTTACGTTTGTATATCCAAGTTTCTTCAAAAGTTTACTAGCTTTTTGACTTCTCATTCCACTTTGACAGATTACAACTACTTCTTTTTCTTTCGTAAGTTCTTTTGTTGCAAGTCCAGTTAGTTGGTGTAATGGTAGATTTTTAAATCCTTTTATATGATTGCCTTTATACTCCATTGTTGTTCGAACATCAACAAATTGCTTATGTTTATCTTTGATTTCATTCTTTAGATCCACTGTTGAGATTTGTCTCACACCTTTAGCTGGCAACATTCGATTAATAATGAAAAATACAACAAGACCCATTAATAAATAATTGATATATTCCAACATTCGATACCCCCTATTAAATGAATAAGTTTACATTTCCTTCTTCTGCATCTGCTAAATAGGCTGCGACACCAGCATATTCAATGTTTTCTAGTAGTTCTTCTTGTTGTAGTCCCAATAGATCCATTGTCATGGTACATGCGACAAGCTTTATATCTTGTTCTTGGGCCATTTCAATTAAATTTGATAATGGCAATGCATTATGCTTTTTCATCACGTCTTTAATCATTTTGGGACCGAATCCTGCAAAGTTCATTTTAGAGAGACTCATTTTCTCGGCACCTCTTGGCATCATTTTGCCAAACATCTTTTCCATAAAGCCTTTTTTCACTTCAATATTTTCATCCTTACGTAATGCATTTAATCCCCAAAATGTATGGAATATTGTCACTTCATGATCATAAGCAGCTGCTCCGTTTGCGATAATATAAGCAGCCATTGCTTTGTCATAATCACCACTGAATAGTACAATCGTTGTCTTTTTCTTTTGTGTCATGTTTGATTCCCCCATTTAATTAATTACCCCACAGGGTATATTTTTTTGTAAAAAATATATTTTTATTTAACTAGGTTGGGCTATCGTTGTCATTACCCTTACCCCTAAGGGTATATTAACCCATTTAAAAAAAGGTGTCAACCCTTTTTTATTATCTACTTTTAACAAGTAGGTTTACTGCTTCCTTGATTAAATCATTCGCATTTTGCCCTTTACTTTCAGCCTCTAGTACACATTCAACGAGATTTGTACTAACTACAACCCCGACAGTGCGATCTACTGCTGAACGGACTGCTGACAATTGTGTTATTACCTCCTTACAATCCTTTCCTTCTTCCATCATTCTAAGAATTCCGCGAAGTTGACCTTCCATTCTTTTAACTCTATTTTTCATTTGTTCATTGTACTCCATCTTCCGTCCTCCTTTCTAATTGATTACGCTATATAGGAATGAAATTTTATAATATTATATCCTATTACTTGAAACGACTGTCTTTGTTAAACAGCGAGTCTCCCACACATAAAATTATACTATGATTTGGTATTTGTTCATAATATCTTTTAAGGAAGCAACCGGACTATTACCAGGCCCTCTAACACGACCTATTTTTAAATGAATCATAAGCTGAGTTCCTTCCATAACTGGAACACTCCGACACAAAAAATTTTGAATCTACCTTTTATTATAGTTGCCATGTTGCCAACTCAAAGGCTGTGAATCACTGGCTACACAACTAATAATATACCCCTGTGGGTATAATGTCAAGGGGTTGTGGTTAGCAAAATATAGTAATCAAATGGTTCATATATGGTATTTTGCTGTAAGTTAAAAAAAGACCACGGAAGAAAAACCTCCGCAATCTTCCTTACTGATCATAACAATAGCTTACTTACTTTTATTAATTACATTTACTAAGCGGTCTTCAATGTCTTTCGCTAAGTTTTGGATTTCCTCATTATCTACTACTTTAATAAGAGCAGTAGGCTTTGGCATACCAATTTTGGTTGTTTCATGATCTTTATAAACAAGCATTTTACAGGGTAGAAAATATCCTACTAATAAATTCTCATTCAAAACTCGCTGTGCTTCATGCGGGTTACACACTTCAAGGACCACATAATCAGTATTGAATTCAAGACCTTTTTCCTGAAGCTTATTTTTGATATCAAACTGCCATAAGACACCAAATTGTTCATCCTTCAAATTTGACTCGAGGCTTTGTATAGCCTCGTTTATACTCTTATCAGTTTCAACTGTGTAATCAAACATGATGTCTCTCCTTTGTAATTAGGCTAAGAATATTATTCCCGGATTAAATAAAAGTAATTGCGCAAATTTCATCACACTTCCTAGTGTATTTAACTCGAGTCTTGAAAAATTTAAAAAAAGTTGCTGATGTCTCAGCAACTTTACACGTCTATAAATACTTCCTGTGAATTCCCTTTCCATCATAGGTAAACATAACACCCTTACCTTCCACCATCGACTCCATATGAACGGTTCGACCCCAAAGCTGATGTATATAAGGTAGAACCTTCTCAAGGTACTTCAGGTCTAGCTCAATTCCTTCGAACCAATGCTTTAAATATAACTCACCGTTTCTCAGGTAATCTCCATCGTTTACAGTTATATAAGGGAACCCGCCATTCACACGCATGCTGACTAGCTGATCCCTTACATTTTCCCATTCTTTATCCACAACTTTATAATCCTTGCCCTGCTTTTGGAATAGATACATATCCTCTCTCATCACAAGGTCCTTTGTTAGGTAATTACGCAGGAAGGAAATATCTGATTCAATTTCGCGTACCTCGAACATTTTCTCGCGACCAGAGCCTGGCTTCACACCTAGTTTTAGCATTTCCTCCGTCGGATTGTTCCAACGTTCTTCTATATCCTCGAACATTTTATAGCCTAAATAATATGGATTAATACTTGTTTTCGAAGGCTGAACAACACCTGCATTAAGCTTTGCAAATTCTATTACTTCATCTGAAGTTAAATCCATCTCTCTAATGATTCGGCTATGCCAGAACGAAGCCCAGCCTTCGTTCATGATTTTCGTTTCTAGCTGTGGCCAGAAATAGAGCATTTCTTCTCTCATCATCGTTAAAATATCACGTTGCCAATGTTCTAGATCACGACTATATTCTTCAATAAAGAGAAGGATATCCTTTTCGGGATTTGGAGGAAACCTCTTTTTGGCTTTAATCTTTTTCTCTTTAGGGGCACCTCGTTTATCCAATGACCATAGATCATCATAAGGAGTTGAATTAGGGGTCTCTTCGTATTCCTCTTCTTCTAGATCATAGGAAAGCTTAGGTCTCATTAAGGAAGGATCAATATGTTCTTGAATGGCTAGTACGGCATCAAGAAATGTTTCTACCTCTTGCTTACCATATTCATGCTCATAATAAGCAATTCGCTCTGCGGTTGCAGACATACTTTCAACCATATCTCGTTTTGTATTTTCAAAGCGGCAATTATTTTTAAAGAAATCACAATGCGCTAACACGTGAGCAACAATAAGCTTATTTTGAATTAATGAATTGGAATCTAACAAAAAGGCATAGCAAGGATTAGAATTGATGACTAACTCATATATTTTACTTAATCCTAAGTCATAGTGAAGCTTCATTTTATGAAACTGCTTCCCAAAACTCCAATGGGAAAAACGGGTTGGCATCCCATAGGCACCAAATGTATAAATAATATCAGCAGGACAGATTTCGTATCGCATTGGGTAAAAATCAAGGCCGAATCCTTTAGCAATCTCTGTGATTTCTTCGATTGCATACTCTAATTTCTTCGAATCATCCGTTCTCATGCTCATCTCCCCTTTTTGAGTGCTTATCACAATCTATGATAAAAAGAGAAGAAAGATGAAAAACAAATAAGTAATAAAGATAAGTCCAAATAAAAAGCCACTATTTCAGAATAAGGCCTTTATGCATAAAGGCACCATTCGTTCATAGTCGCTTCTCAATTATTTTACTTCTGTTAGTTGTAATGATTGCAATGTTTCTGTTTTTGTATTGAAGGTAACAACTACTCTAACGTAGTCTGTTTTATCATTCTTTTTTAGTTGAAATAAAAATCGATCTTCTGCAGATGAATCAGATAGTTGCTTACGTCCCTCATACTTATAATCACTTACTTCTGATTCGGTGTAATTTTCTTTTACTACTGTAATAGCTATTTTCCCCCATTTAGCATGATCGGGCTGTTGTGCTGCACCTAATGTATCTTGAAAGAAATATGAAGCGGTGATCCCAATAAGAAATGCTAAGATGACTAGAGGAAAGGTTGTTCTTTTATTCATATGTACGTGTACCTCCAAAAACAACATATTGTATGAAGATAGTATGTACGATTTCCAATGATTTATTCCTTATTTTAAATGAATCGCCTCTTGCGCAAGTAAAAAACCTATCGTACGATTTCTAAGCCACTCTTCTTTAAAAACCGAAAGAGGTGGGCTCGTTTCATTTACTTCATAGCTAACTTCTATTGTGAGTGCTGGTCTTTCATATGCTGAAATAAACCAATCTGTATATCCTCCACCCATTGCTGTTTCCACAGGTGTATCAATTTTATATCCTGTTGTTTCAGCAACAGAACTGGCAATTTTCCAGTCGCGCATCACATTCTCCATTTTTGTTTTGTAATACCAATAAACAACTCTTCCTGAGGAGTGATATGCAACTGCTAATTGTGGATTAATCTCTTTCGTAAACTCTTCAAGAGCCTTCACCTCAGGGGCCTCAAAGGGTTCTCTTCCCTTATAAAGCTGATAAAAGGGGAATGGAGCACTTCCTTCCAACTCATCCCAACCAGCAGGATATTGCCGATTAAGGTCAATTCCTTTTCCGTTTGCCTTCCATCTTGAAAAATCAACGCTTCCACCATTCATCATTAAGAGTTCATGTGAAGAAATGGGTAACGAGTGTGAAAAACCGTTTTGCTGAATCTCTACTCCGTCTGGATTTACCATCGGAACAAACCAAATCGATACCTCATCCAAAATAGAAGGTTCAAAACCATGGTATGGCTCTTTGGTTTTATAGGCTTCTGCATACTCTTCTGCCATTTTCATAACGATCATTGAAGTAATCCACTCTCTTCCATGGTGGGCACCATGTATTATAATATTTCGTTCTCCATTTCCTACCCTCAACGCCCATATAGGTTGTCCATAAGAAGAATGACCAATTATGTTTGTTTTCAAAAGGTTGGGGTACTTATCTGTTAGAGCTTCAATATGAGATTTCAGTTTATCTGGAGTATAGGTCTCAGCTCTCACTAATTTAGCAGACACCTGGTCAGATGAAAATAAAAAGAGGATTAGTAAGATGGTAAAAACTCTCAGTTTGCATTCTCCTTCCCTTTAGAGTCAGGGTTGAACAGTCCCTTCACCTTCCTTGCCAACATTTACAGCCAATGCCACGCTTAAATAACAATGAAACACCGCACACTACTAGTACTCCTTTAATTTTGAAGGTACAAGCGGACTAGCTTGAACAGAAACAAAAGGAGGTATGATAAACCATGAACATTCATGATTACGATCGTGCGTTATATTATACACATCGTTCACAATGGGATAATTTATTAATCCTTATGGTACGCACAAAGGATCAATTTTTATCCAAGAAAATTGAACATTTTCTACATGCTTATAATTTTTCGCGCGATTATAAGATCATTGAGACAAACCTACATTCATTGTTTAGATATATTGATCATGCATTAGAAAATCAATCAATTGATATGGAAACCCTTGTCAAAGTTGAGTAAAGGGAGGGAAAATTCCCTTCCTTTACTTTTTTAATTGCTCTGTAAACTGAATTACCTCTTCAATCAATGACCTAATCTTCCCCTTTGCATCAGGAGCAATTTCATTAGTGTTTCTGTTAATTTCAGAAGCATCTAATATCAATTGTTTAGGATATGGATTACCATGCACACCTCTTGTAACGATCCTCATATTATTTAAGGCATTCATTCCTCCTTTTCCACCACCAGCAATTGCAATCAGCCCAATTGGTTTAAGCTCAAACTGGTCCTTGCTGAGAAAATCTAAAGCATTTTTTAAGGCACCGCTCATTCCACTATGATATTCTGGACTGGCTAAAATAACAGCATCTGCTTTCGTCACTCGCGTTCTGAGCTCTTTAACTGAAGACAGCTCATTTTGTGAATCTTCACCATTAAATAATGGCAAATCCTCCAAACTTAAATCAATAATCTCCGTTTTAAACGCATCTTTTATATACTTTGCGACAATTCCAGTTCGGCCATTCCTACGGGGACTTCCGTTAAACACCACTATGTTCATTATGTGATCACTCCTTATAATTAGAAAAAAATCATGTACAGGTCACATGATTTTTCAAGTTACTATATAGTATGGGATCTTAGTATAATCCGTGTTTAACAGCATATAATGCAGCCTGAGTACGATCTTGAAGCTCTAGCTTGGAAAGGATATTAGAGACATGTGTTTTCACCGTTTTTTCTGTAATAAAAAGCGATGCGGCAATTTCTTTATTACTTTTGCCACGTGAAATTTCTATTAATACTTCTAGTTCACGAGCAGTAAGTTCATTATGTTTACGCTCACTTTGATCTCCGAGCATTAAATGTGTCATCACATGATTGGTGATTTTAGGGTGTAACTGGCTTTCACCACGAAATACCGCCTTAATAGCATTCACTAATTCATCTGGTTCAACATCCTTTAGCTGATAGCCATTGGCCCCCGCTTTAATGGCTGGAATCACATGATCTTGATCAGAAAAGCTTGTTAAGATAATGATCTTTATAGTTGGCAATTTTTCTTTTATTCGTTTGGTTGCTTCAATACCATCCATTTCCGGCATCACTAAATCCATTAAAATCACATCAGGTGTGAGTTCCTCTGCTAGGGCTAGTGCTTCCCTACCATTACTGGCCTCTGCAATAATTTCAATTTCCTTTTGCGTACTCAAAAAGAACAATAGTCCTCTTCTGACCACTTGATGATCATCTGCGATTAATACCCGTATTGACATGTTTACTCCCTCCTTTTGTCATTTTAATGGAACTCTTACAGTGATAGTTGTTCCTAAACCTACTTCACTATGAATGTTTACATCGCCACCAATTAGTTCAGCTCTTTCCTTCATACCAGCTAGTCCTAATGAAGGCAGCTTTTCTTGCTCATGATAATGAAATCCACAACCTTGATCCTTTATTTGCATTTTCACCACATGCTTATTAGCTTCAATCATTAATTTCGCCGATTTTGAACCTGCGTGCTTTTTACAATTATTAAAAGCTTCTTGTCCTATTCTCCACAAGGTTTCTTCTACGTGATGAGGAATATTGAGTACACCTTGTACGTTTGTCTCAATTTCTAATCCAAGAACTTTTCCATATGAAAAGAGTGCACATACAATTCCATCCTCTAGTCCATGTGGTCGAAGCTGCCATATTAAGGCGCGCATTTCTTGCAGAGCCTCTTGTGACAGTTCTTGAATGTAACCTAGCATTTCTTTAACACTTTCTTCCTTGGTCATTTCTTTCGTTCCACGAGCAGTTAACATTAAGGAGAAAAGTAGTTGATTGACCGAATCATGCAAATCTCGTGCAAGTCGGTTCCTCTCACTGAGGATAATATGTTCCTGTTCCTTTTCAACCAGCTTGATTCTCTTAATAGCCGTTCCAATTTGAAGGGAAACAGCCTCTAATAATGCCAATTCCTCCTCTGATAAAAGTGTTTTATGGGGAGAGGCAACATTAAGTAAGCCAAATGTCTCATCACCTGCACTTAAAGGGACTGTTGCATGATGTGTGATACCTGCCGTGTCACCATAGCCATGTTCAATGGCCTCCTCTAGCCTTTTGCACTCCATAATGTTTGCTGCCCTGCTTAATTGCCCTCTATTAAAACGATTTACACACCAGCATGAACCATTGCACATTGGATGCTTATCTACACGTGTTAAGGCTGAAGGAAGATTAACATCAGCTGCTAGCTTGTATTCGCCTTTTTCGTTTATAAGAAAAATCCAGCCCGTCGAAAGACCCGTTAGCTGTAAAAGCTCTCTTAGCACACAATTAAGCATTCCTGAAAGATCCGTTGATTCGTTAAGAATCTCTGCAATCGCCTTCATCGTTTGAAGCTCCTTAATTCTCTGTTCTCCTTTCATAAAAAAATCCCCGCTCTCTCTAGTCTATTTATTGTAAGTATATCAGCATTTAGTAGAAGTGAGGTCGGTCAATTGAATGTTTTTTTCTACGACTTTAGATGTATGTGGGTAAAGTATAGACATTGACGAGAGGAAATTGAATGGTTCTAATCTATTTCAATAAATGATCCGAATGCAAAGAGTCTAATTCAAAGAAAACCTGCATTCTAGTACTGCTTCTTAAGTTTTTCCAGTTTGAAGAGTGGTTTTTATATAGACTTTTAGGAGCTATTGTATGGAATTTTCATCTAATTGCGTGGGTCTACGTAATAATTGCGTGAACATCTAACATAATTGCGTAAGTTCAAGATTTAATTGCGTAAAAATCAGTGATGATTGCGTATATACCCACAATGATGCATCAAAAAAACCACAGTATCATAGCTGTGGTAGTCTAAAATCTAATCAATTTTATCTTTATATAAACCTCTCCTAAAAAAGAAGAGGCTCTCTCTATCATCTTACTTTACCTTAGAGGCTTCAATTAGATCATTTACTTTTGTCATAACAGCATCTGTTAAATTGTTTAAATCTTGCTTGCTTTGTTCTAAGGTGGAGGCATTTACACCGAAATAGAATTTGACCTTTGGTTCTGTACCAGACGGGCGTAAGCAGAACCATGAGCCATCTTCTAAAATATACTTGAGAACATTTGATTTGGGTAATTGAATGGTCTCAACAGAAGATTCCTTTGTAAGTACTCGCTCACTTGTTTTATAGTCCTCTACCATTGTGATTGATTTACCAGCTAATTCCTTAGGCGCCTCTTGACGGAAGCTTGAAAGGATATATTCGATTTGTTCAGCACCTTCTTTACCTTTTAAGGTTAATGACTTTAACCCTTCTTGATAAAACCCGTACTTTTCAAAAATTTGTATTAACCCTTCGTACACGGTTAATCCTTTTTTCTTATAATACGCACACACTTCAACTGCCAACAATGCAGCTTGAACCGCATCCTTATCACGAACAAAGTCTCCAATTAAATACCCATAGCTTTCTTCATATCCAAATTGGAAGCTGTATTCACCACTTTGCTCATATTCATTAATTTTCTCACCAATAAATTTAAAACCTGTTAGTGTATCCACTGTTTCTAGGCCATACGCAGAAGCAATCGTTCTACCAATTTCAGACGTAACGATTGTTTTTAAAACAATTCCATTTGCAGGTAGGGTTCCGTTTGCTTTCTTTTCTGATAACAAATAGTCAAGGAAAATGGCTCCTGTTTGGTTACCTGTTAACACCACATATTCCCCTTGGTCATCCTTCACTGCGATCCCTAGTCGGTCTGCATCAGGATCTGTAGCAATAAGCATATCTGCATTTACTTCAGTTCCTTTTTTAATCGCTAGCTCAAATGCCGCATGCTCTTCAGGGTTAGGTGAAGTAACGGTTGAAAAATTCGGATCAGGCTGTTCTTGTTCCTCTACGATACTAACTTGCTGATATCCTAAAGCTTTTAATCCACTTCGAACAGGCTTATTTGCAGTCCCGTGAAGAGGAGTAAATACTACTTTGACGTCATCTCCAACCTCATTTGCCAACTCTGGATTAACTGAGATTGTTAAGAGCTTATTGGTGTAGGCCTCGTCAATCTCTTCACCGATGATCTTAATTAACCCTTGTTGCTTTAAAGAAGCTTCATCCTGAACCTCGATGACTAATTCATTTTCAATTTTGTTTACCTCAGCAATGACTGTATCAGCAGCTTCTGGTGGAAGTTGTCCGCCATCTTCTCCATATACCTTGTACCCATTGTATTCAGGAGGATTATGGCTTGCCGTAATGACAATCCCTGAAAATGCGTTTAGATAACGAACTGCAAATGACAGCTCAGGTGTTGGTCGTAGTTCTTCAAATACATATGCTTGAATACCTTGAGAAGCTAACGTTTTAGCTGCTTCCATCGCAAATTCAGGTGACTTATGTCTTGAATCATAGGCAATGACGACACCTTGTTGTTTTGCTTTTTCACCAGATGAAAGAATAAATTGTGCAAGTCCGAGTGATGCTTTTCGAACTGTATATGTATTCATACGATTCGTTCCTACGCCTATTTCTCCGCGCATACCGCCTGTCCCAAATTCCAAGCTTTTATAAAAACGATCTTCTAAATCTTTCTCATTACCTTTTAATCCTTCTAGTTCTTCTCTTAATTCTTGCTCTAATTGAGGTGCTGCTTCCCATCTTGCATATTGCTCTTGCCAATTCATCAATATATTCCTCCAATGTATGTAATGTCTTGCTTGAATGATCTTAGGATGGACTTGTTGTTTTTACTTATCTTTATCTTAATTAGAATAACAAAGCTTTACAATGTTTTACAATTATATTTTTCATGAAAATAATTAAAATCTTATTAAAAAACCTCGCTATTACTATACTGGAATCAAACTTTAAAAAGCATCACACAAATGTGCGATGCTTTGCTTGTTTTAATTTTTATAACGAATTTCATATAGATCACGGCGACGGTCGCGAAGCTGTCTTACCGTTCCACTTTTACGTTGTCTTCTTAGTATTTCTAAATCTACGTCTGCGACAACGACGGTTTCAAGATTAGGGTTACATTCTGCTGCTACCCCATCTCTTGCAAACTCAAAATCAGAAGGCGTGAAGATACCTGATTGAGCATACTGTATATCCATATTTTCCACTTGTGGAAGGTTGCCAACAGTTCCCGCAATGACGGTATACACTTGGTTCTCAATTGCACGAGCCTGTGCACAAAGACGGACCCGCAAGTAACCTTGTCTGTCCTCTGTACAGAATGGTGTGAAGATGATGTTGGCACCCTTGTCTGTTGCGATTCTCGCTAACTCAGGAAACTCGATATCATAACAAACCTGGATCGCAATCTTTCCACAATCCGTATCAAATACCTTTACTTCATCACCGGCACTAACACCCCACCAACGCTTCTCATTAGGAGTGATATGGATTTTGTATTGCTTTTCAATGGTTCCATCTCTTCTAAATAAATACGCAATATTATAGATCTTTTCATCTTCATTTACAAAGTGTGAACCACCGATAATATTAACATTATATTTAACAGCTAGGTTTGCAAATAACTCTAAATATTGCTCTGTAAACTCTGTAAGCCTTCGTATTGCTTGGCTCGGTGTTTTCTCATGCACGAAAGATAATAATTGAGTAGTAAAGATTTCTGGGAATACGGCAAAATCGGATTCAAAGTCAGCCGCAACATCTGTGTAATACTCTACTTGTTTGGCAAACTCTTCAAAGGACTCAATCTGTTTCATAGCATATTGAATGGCACAAACTCGTACAGGGAAAGAAGTTTGAAAATGACGTTTCGTTTTCCCGCGATAATCAATATTGTTCCATTCCATTAATGTCGCATATTTATAAGAGGCTTGATCGTCCTCTAAATAGTTCGGGTTAATTCTCATCAAGGTAAACCCATTCATGAGCTGAAAAGAAAGAACAGGATCATACACCTTGTGCATGGACACTTCTTTTACATATTGACGAGGTGACATCTCTTCAGCATATTTATGATAATTTGGAATTCGACCACCTATAATGATACTTTTTAAATTTAGCTCTCTTGCTAAATCTTTACGTGCATCATATAATCGCTGGCCAACCTTCATTCGTCTATATTCAGGATGAACCATTACCTCGATACCATATAAATTAAAACCATCTGGATTATGATTCGTTATGTAACCTTCATCTGTAATGTCATCCCATGTATGTTTATCATCATATTCATCAAAGTTAATGATTAAGCTTGAGCAGGAGCCGATAATCTTCCCATCATATTCTGCACAGAGTTGTCCTTCTGGGAAGTGTTCTAGATGTGACTCAAGATGCTCCTTTTCCCATGGAACCATTCCAGGAAAACACTCCTGTTGCATTGCAATGATCGAGTCAAAGTCCTGTTCCACGATTCTTCTTATAATCATACGTTTTTCAAACTTGGTTAAATCAATCTTTGTTGACATGTTTCCAACCCCTTTTACTGTATCAGCATACAATACCCGATTCTATTATTTCTTAAACTAGTTATTCCACTTTTTTTGAATTTATAACCGATTTATGAGTTAAGAAGAGAGTTTTTTGTGAGATGATGGTTTATCTAAAGCTGCTGACTCGTTGAAAAAGTCGTTGATCAACGAAATAAGTTGTTTTAACAACGAAATTTGAATTTTATCAACCAAATAGTTCTGTCTAACAACGAATGCTCCAGTTTATCAACGAAAACACTACTCTTATCAACGAACTTCCTTTTTACCCCAACCAGCCCAAGCTACAAATACCCCACACACCACTAAAAAGCACCCGTCTCTCAACAGGTGCTATCCCCATCCCTACTATACTTCAGGCTGGGAAGGAATCGAAATATTTGTTAAAGCTGCTTCTGCTTCCTCGTCAAACATTTCGTTTGTTGCAATATCTCCTAAAGCAATGACTCCGATTAGTTGATCGTGCTCCACTATAGGGAGACGGCGAATTTGTTTTTCTGCCATCAGACTTGCTGCTTCCTCAACATTCATTTCTGGTGTTCCCCAAATGACGTGTGAAGACATAACTTCTGACACAGCTGTTGTGCTGGTTAAGCCTTGAGCTGTTGATCGTAACGTGATGTCACGGTCTGTGATGATCCCGATTACTCTTCCCTGATCGACAACAGGAATAGAACCAACATTATAATCACTCATTAACCTAGCTGCGTCTTGAACAGTTTGGGATGGAGAAACAGTTGCAACATTTTCAGTCATAATGTCTCGAAGTAAATTCATGTGAACATCTCCTTTCCTTTATAGTTTAGTCCATTTTAGATGGGACATACTTTCTACTACTTATTTGAAGAATTCCTTAAAAGGAATAAGCTGGTACATTTCTCCTCATATTAATCTTAATAGGACAGAAGGGAGTATATTTATATGTTAATTGGTTGGGACCAGTGGATCTTACCTAGGTTACTTACATGTTTTATTGGGATTTTCTATCTCATGCTATGGATACAGGTTACGGTTTTTCATATGAGAGGGAAATTTCACAAGTGGCAGATGTGGATTCCTGTCATAGCACTTCCCATCTTAGGTCTAACTGCTATACTTCTCTCTATTTGGCCAACGAACGTGCTGGGATGGATTCAAACATTCCTTGCTGGACTAGTCATAGTAGCAGGATTGTACGGAGGCTATTTACACATTAACGCGATTAAACACCGGACTGGTGGCTTTAGAATGGAGAACCTTATGACAGGACCTCCTTTTATTCTTCCGTTCGCCATCGCTGCACTGGGGTTTATTAATTTATTATTAATTTGGTATTGATCGGAGGGATTCAAATTGTCACACCCGAAGCAAACGTACTACAAAGATTATAATGTTATGTCGGAATGGGATGAATGGGATCCAACCACACAGTCTGTACTTCAACATAGATTATCTAGAAGTGAGACCTCTTTTTTTAGAGAGAATGAAAAGGATGTTTTACTATCATTGATTCCGATCTTATTTCCTTCTCATTTGGGAGACGTCTCTATAAATGTCATTGCTATTTTTGATCAACGCTGTCAAACCATGACCGGATTCGTAAAAGGCATTTCAATCAGAAAAATAGATGTGATTAAAACAGGGCTAGAATCAGTCATGCAACAATCATTTGATCAATACCAAATGCCCTTTTCCACATTAGAAAATACTACACAAAAGCAGATTGTACAAGATTTGGAGAAGAATGTTGGCTATAAAAATTGTTGGCAGCATGTTTCACCACGTCTTTTCTTTAAAACGCTTATGGAGGAACTTCTCCCCATCAACTACTCAGACCCAGCACTTTGGTCCAAGATTGGTTACGGTGGTCCCGCTTACCCGAGAGGTTATTATGCGTTTGGTCCAAACCAATTTGATAAATGGGAGGCTAAAGTGCATGAATGAGATCGATGTTTGTATTGTAGGAATGGGTGCATCCGGAAGTGTCATTGCTGCAGAGCTTTCAAAAGCCGGGTTAACGGTTGTTGGTTTAGATGCAGGGCCATTGCGTGAGCCGAAGCGAGATTTTGCAAGCGATGAACTGGAGGCTGAAAAGCTCTTTTGGAATGATCCACGAATTAGTACAGGAAATGACCCTATTAACTTATCAAGAAGCAACTCAGGAAAAGGTGTCGGTGGTAGTGCCGTTCATTATACAGCCCAGATGCTAAGGTTTCACCATTCTGACTTTAGAACGTACTCTGAAGAAGGTGTTGGTGAGGATTGGCCTATTCAATATGAAGATTTAGAGCCCTATTATGATCGGATGCAGAAAATCCTTTATTTGTCTGGACCTAATAAATTTCCGTGGGAGCCATATGGTGGACCATACCCTCTTCCACAGCATCATGACTTAAGTAATAACTCGTTAAAGTTTAGAGAAGGCTGTGAAAAGCTAGGTCTTAAGCACTCCGTTTCACCATTGGCGATATTGTCTGTTCCACATCATGATAGGGAACCTTGCATCAATCGTGGATTTTGTGAAGAAGGCTGCATGCCTGATTCAAAAACCACACCACTTAATACATTTGTTCCAGAGGCGGTTAAACATGGAGCAAAGATTATTAGTGACGCTATGGTTACACAGCTTTTAATGAAGAAGGATGGAACCATAGACGGAGTTCTGTACCAAAAAGATGGACAGGAGCATCAACTTCATGCTCGGCTGGTGATTTTAGCTTCCTATGCCGTTGAGACTCCTCGTCTGCTTCTTAACTCTGCCAATTCAATGTTCCCGGATGGAATTGCAAATTCTAGCGGAGTCGTTGGTCAATATATTATGACAAATACAAATGATCAAATGATTGTTAAATATAATGAAGAAATTAGAATGTACCGCGGGAATCCCGTTCAAGCCATTACTCTTGATCCTTATGAGCAGGGTAAGAAAGAAGGTTTTGCAAGAGGATTTATTATGAATTCCTACGGTCATCGTCCTGTCCGTCTAGCTGGTCTCTTCTTTGATAATGATTCAAGCCGTTATGGCGAGAAGCTTCGTGAAATCATGCTTGATTATAACCATTATGGATCCTTTGCCATGCTCGGAGAAGTACTTCCACAAAAGAAAAATAAAGTCACTTTAAGTGACGAGAAAGATCAGTATGGATTACCTGTGCCTAAGGTCCATTTCTCTTTTCATGAAAATGATATTAAAATTCGCAAGGCCGCTAAAGACCTACTGTCTAATGTAGGAATCGCTTCAGGTGGTGAACCATTGTACCACTTGAAATCAACTGCTCACTTAATGGGTGGCTGCCGTATGGGAAATGATCCTGCTACATCGGTTGTTAACAGCTATGGACAAACACATGATGTGAAAAATTTGTTTATAGTTGGGACACCAACATATGTAACAGCTCCCTCAGCAAATCCAACACTTACAACATATTCTCTTGCACTACGTTCTTCAGAATATATTTTAGAACAGTTAAAATCACAGGCAATTTAGGCACAGTATGCTTTTGGCATTACTGTGCTTAAATTTTTACTTATTTTATTCCCCTCTATTTACCTAATAAAACATAATGATGTATTTCCTGGTAAACACTAAACTAACAACAACATCTTAGGTGATTACATGAATATTTGGGAACAATGGATGAAACAAGCCGATAAATCGAATAAAGGACAGGACCAAGAAAATATAACCTCTCACTCAAAGGGTAAAGTGACAGAGCAGGGAATCCTAGACCAATTTAAGGATATTGATGATTTCCAAAATATCACCCTCACTACTGGGGAAAATCAGGTAATTCAACTTTATTATTTGGATTCTCTTGTTGATCAAAAGATGATTCACTCATATATTATTAAGCCCCTCCATGAATCGGGAAACCTTGATCAGATTAGTCATGCTAAACCGATTAAAATGGATGAGTTGCCAAAGGTGATTCAAGAAATATCAAATGGTAATACAATTATATACTCAAAATCGACTGAAGGCCTTCTTCAGGTTGAAACATACGGACCTGCGGAACGTGCCGTTGCAGCTCCAGAAAACGAATCAACCGTACTAGGGCCACAAGAATCTTTTACTGAGTCTCTTAATACAAGCCTTTCTCTAATTAAGAAGAGAATAAAAAGTCCTAACTTAAAAACAAAGTTCTATCCAATGGGGACCGAAACAAGAGGCAAAGTGGCTATTCTGTATATGGAAAATATCGCAAATGAAGAAAATGTTCAAAGAGTGATTAGACGGATAGAAAATGTAGAATATCAAGGATTTATTGGTCTAGCCATGCTAAAGCAGATGCTCGAGGATAAGCCTTATTCACCTTTTCCACAGTTTTTAATTACTGTAAGGCCAGATTTTACTGTTGAGCATTTATTGGATGGAAGAATTATTGTTATTCTCGATGGTTCACCTGAGGCGGCCATTGCACCAGCGTCCTTTTTAGAAATGTTTATCAGTCCTGAGGATTTGTATAACAGATGGACAACTGCTACTTTGTTACGTGCGATTCGTTTCTTTGGCTTTTTTATTACCATCCTCTTTACTTCAACCTATGTTTCAGTTTTAACCTATCATGTTGAAATGCTCCCTCCTGCTCTTTTAAACATTTTAACTGAATCAAGGGAAAAGGTTCCCTTTCCACCTATTATTGAAGTATTGATTATGGAAATGGTTATTGAGATTTTAAGAGAGGCTGGAGCACGGATGCCGACAAAGATTGGTCAAACGCTCGGTATCGTGGGAGGTATCGTAATCGGAACGGCTGCAGTTGAGGCAGGTATCGCCAGTAATATCATAATTGTTCTTGTAGCCGTATCAGCACTTCTATCCTTTTTACCAACTAACTATTTAATGTCTAATGCTGCTCGTTTTACGAGGTATATTTTTATTGTTGCAGCAGGGATGCTTGGAATGTTTGGCCAAGCGATTGCACTAGCGTGGCTCCTAGCTCATTTAAGTAATATAACATCACTTGGTACACCTTATATGAGTCCTATTCCACGAAAATGGACCGATTTACAGAAAAATATCATCAGAATGCCTTGGAATTTCATTGTAAGTCGAATGGGGATTTCTAGAGCCAAAAAGGATGCAACTAGACCAACTGGGGAGGAGTAACAATGGACAAAGGTAATATAAAAACTCTTAATTCTTATCACGTTATCTTTCTTGTCCAACAATCATTGATTGGAGTAGGTTTACTCTCCCTCCCTCACACCCTAGCAGAGGTTGGCTATAATTTGTGGTATGTTCCTTTCATTTTTGGTGTTGTAGCGCAGTTAACCCTGATCCCAATGTACCTCCTAGGTAAAAACTACCCGAATCAAAGTATTTATGAGGTATTTGAACAGCTATTAGGGAAATGGGTGGGGAAGCTACTCTCATTATTGCTTATAAGTTATTGTGTGATTACCGTTGCGTCTGTGGCTGAATTTTACGTTGGGATTCTCCAGGTCGGAACGCTTCCTCATGAGACTATGTTCCTTCCAACCTTGGCAATCTTTATCGTTCTTGTCTATATAGTCCAAGGGGGAATAAAGCTTGTGGCTAGGTTTTGCATTATTGCCTTTTTATTAACGATATGGATGACCGTTTACTTGCAATGGGGAATCACTAAAGGTGCATTCACTCATTTACTCCCAGTATTTGATATGAATCTTTCAGATGTGTTAAACACATCTAAAGGATCGTATAACACAATGCTTGGTTACGAGCTTTTTTTAGTGTATTTTCCATATATAGCAAATCAACAAAAGTCCTTAAAACATGCCTCTGTTGGAATATGGGTCTCCGTGTCTATTTACACTATAGTTTGTTTTACGAGTGTCGTTTATTTTACAAAAGGACAATTAGATTTAATTAAATATCCTGTATTAAATTTATATAAAGCAGTTGAGTTATCATTTATTGAAAGAATTGAAACATTAGGTATATCGATATGGGTTTTCTTAACTTTATCAACAATAGCCATCTACTTATGGGCAGGTAAGAAAGGAGTAGCCGTATTATTTAATGGTGATAAAAAGATCCATATTTATCTCCTGGGTGCTGTTGCCTTCGCAATCATTCTACTTCCACTATTTGATCAATGGGAGGCAGAGTTATACGAGGACGTCCAACCACTTGCAGGGTATTTCTTTATTCTACTTCCCTCCTTCCTATTGCTATTACATTTCCTAAAAAAAGTGTTGGTGAAAGAAGATGGATAAACTTTTTATAACTTTTTCAATTTTATTGTTCTTAACAGGATGTGCCGAAAGAATTGAACAACCAAGTCTTGAGGATATTGGGATGGTTGGTAGCATGGGATTTGATGTAGCAGAAGATGATAAAATCAGAGTGACGATTTCTCTCCCATTGCCAGGTCAAGGCGATAATGGAGAAATTCAATTTACCGAAAATGTGACACTAGCGCATGAAGCTATTAGAGCTCTCTCGAGAGTCTCAGATCGTGATTTAAGCGTGGCCCAACTTAGAACCGTCTTATTTAGTGAGGAATTTGCAAAAGAGGTAGGCTTAAAGAAAATCACTCACTATTTATACCGAAATCCTATGGTGGGTGACACTGTATTTATTGCAGTGGTAAAAGGCAAAGCCGAAGACATATTAACAAAGAAATATAAAGCTAATAAAAGTAATAGTGAGTATCTTAATAATTTGCTTCACCCTAGATCCTCCACCGCTTTCCATCCTTTTACAACCTTGCATGATTTCACCTTCTATAAGACTAGTGAGACAGGGGATCCTATGACACCTTACCTAGAAGACACAATTGAAGGACTAAGAATTTCTAAGGTTGCCCTTTTTGATTACGATAAAATGATAAAAACGCTGGATCCTGAAGAGGCTCTCATAGCATCTGCTCTTCATGATGACCGGACACTTGCCGATATGAAGCTAAACCTAGAAGGTGATGAGGAAGATTCATTTGAAAATCAGATCATGTTGAATTTTGTTCAATCAAAGGTGAAGATCACGAGTAATGGCAGCCTTGAAAAACCTTTTTTTAATATCAAGCTGCAATTAACTGCGAATGTTCTAGAGTATCATGGTCCCCTTCAGTTAGATCAAGATTCAGATATCAACAATCTTGAGGAGCGAATCAATAAGGAACTTAAGAGTCGTGCAGAGAAGACGATTGAAGGGTTTAAAGAAGCTGGCGTAGACCCTGTTTTGTTAGGAGAACATCTCCGTGCACATATATCACAGGATGAATGGACTAAAGATAAATGGAAAGAAGCCTTACCTAAAATGACATACGAAGTTGACGTGATTACAGAAATAAAGAATTCAGGTACAATCAGATAAAAAAACGGATCACTCAATTAGGACACCCAGTTTTGTTCTAATTAATGTCCCCTCCTCATAAACGTAACAGCGTACGTATAAAAGGAGGAGATTAATATTACAAACGAACAAAACAACCCGAGACAGAATCGAAACCTTTTGAAAAATACTTCTAATCATGCGAATGACATAGTCCACAAGACAGTTGATACGGCTAATAATATTGTGAAAAGTGTTTCTGGTGAAGGTGGCCTTGTTGGGAAAGTGACAGATTCCACTGCTGATATCGTTAAAAATGTTTCAAGCACTGGTAATAATGTGATTGGAAAGACAGTGGATACGACTACTAAGACTTTTAAGGACACGACCGGAAAGATTTTCAAAAGAAAATAATACTTATAACCAATGAGCCTCTTTTCAATAAGAGGCTTTTTTATATTCACAAAATAGCTACAAAAAATAAGTTTCTGGTGCTTGTTTAGTAAACACCTTTTCATTTACAATTTTAGTAGACAATTTGAAAGTGGTGGTAAGGATGAAGCCTAATAAACACAAACAAATCGAAACCTTATTCTTTTCTTCATGGGCTATATCCGTTATAGCTGCGTTTGGTAGCCTATTTTTTTCTGAGGTGCTAAAATATATCCCCTGTGAGCTTTGCTGGTATCAGCGGATTCTCATGTATCCACTTGTTATTTTAATGGGGACTGCTATTATTAAAAAGGATTATCACACCATATCACCTTATATTCTACCTCTCTCAATCCTTGGTATGACCATATCGCTTTACCATTACTTGATACAAAAGGTAGACTTCATGAGTGAAGCTTCCATTTCATGTGGTGTCGTGCCTTGTACAGGTGAATATATTAACTGGTTCGGTTTTATTACCATCCCATTCTTAGCATTAAGTGCTTTTACTTTCATCACCGTTTTACAAGTCATCATATTGAAACTCAGAAAGGATCTATAATATGAAAAAAGTAATCATCTTTTTAGCTATTATCATTGCTTTATTTGCAACACTAGCTTTTGTGACTAATTATTCTAACAAACAGGCTTCAGAAGGAAACCCATACGGCAAAAGTAATCTCAAGCAAGCTACGATTTCCCAGTTAGATGACCCTAACTATGAAAATCAAATCTTACCAGATGAGTTGGCTCAAAGACTAGCTGATAAAGAAAGTTTAACTGTCTATTTCTATAGTCCAGAATGCGCCTATTGTAGAGAGACATCTCCAGTGATTGTGCCAATGACAGAGGAATTAGGAATGGAACTACCTTTATATAATCTATTAGAATTCGAGGAAGGCTGGAAAACCTACCAAATCTCCAGCACTCCAACACTAGTTAGATATGAAGATGGTGTGGAGGTAGGTCGTGTAGAAGGTAAAGTAAGTGATGCACAATTTCAAGCTTGGTTTGAACAATATGCTGAATAACACAAAAAGAGCATCGAATTTACTCGATGCTCTTTTTGTTTACTTTACATGATATATTGACTGGTTGGTTTAGAATACAAGCTAATACACTCTGCTTTTGCCTTTACAAAATGATCAATGGTTAAAGGGAATTTGTATCCATATTCCTCAAGAATCAGTGTGTTTTTATCAAATATTTCACGATGATGCACATCGATATCTTCATGCCTAATTGTTTCAATGACTGCAATTAGAGCTTGCATACCTGATATAAGCTGAAAAGCTTCCTTTAGTGTACCGTTATATAACTCTGTAGTCTCAGGTAACAGTACATGGAGTTCCTTTAACTCCTTTATGTACGTATCTGAAAAATAATGAGGAAACACTTCAGAGTACATATACTCCACTAGTTCTTTTATAAAGTTCTCTTGCTCGGGAGTTGAAGCTGTTACAATTTTCATCATTAGCCCACCTTTTTGTTAGCCGATTCTAATATATAGCTATAAGTTATCATATTTTAGTCATGAAATGCTAAGGTAAGTCTTTCCGGCTAAACCAAATCCTATAAAGTGGGTAAATTACTTACAGTTAATATCCTAACCATAAAAAACATAGACTAGGTTACATACGGAATGTCTTGAGAATAACGACTTCTGATTAAATAACATTCAGTGGTTGTATTCAACCTCATCATTCTTCATAATAATGATGACTGTGTAGAGAGGGGTTTATGTTTGGAAATTTTCTTTTTTATATTATTAGGTGCTTGTGTAGGGATTTTATCGGGTTATTTTGGAATTGGTGGTGGCTTTGTACTAACTCCCATTCTGCTATTGATGGGGCTTTCTCCAATCGTGGCAATTGCAACTAGTTTATTATTTACAATTGGTACATCGTTTTCAGGAATTATTGCTCATTTTAGAATGAAGAATATAGAGTTCAAAACAGGGATGGTTATTGCACTTTCAGGTTTAGTTGCGACACAACTTGCACATCCATTTGTTATGCTTTTAAAGAATCTAAACATTGAGGAAATCGCTATTCCAGTATTTTATATTCTACTAGCAGGGTATTTCGCTTATACTCTACTTACTCATAAGAAGAAAGAAGCCAACACAGAAGTAAAAACGAGAAACACTTGGCTCGCACCATTATTAATCGGTTTGGCTGGTGGGTTCATCTCGACTACTTTGGGTGTGGGTGGAGGATTTATCATTGTTCCACTACTAATCTCATTTGTAGGCTTACAACCTAGAAAAGCGGTTGGCACTAGCCTTTTCGCTGTTCTATTTATCGTAATCGCTGGATTTATTACCTATTCAACTAGTATTTCTATTGACTATCCATTTGCATTCACACTCATTGCTGGTGCCCTAATCGGAGGACAGCTTGGTGCTTACTTAACTCGAATATTTAAAGATGCCGAAATCAAAAAATTCTTAGGGTTCTTATATGTCTTTACGGTTATTAATATGGTCCTTAAAATTAGTGGATTCTCGATGGTTGGTCTTACGATTTCACTAGGGTATATTGGGTTCCTTTTAGTTGTCTTTACTCTACGAACCATTCATTATTTTAAACAGAAGAAAAATGAAATGAATACAAGAGGTGAAGCCTCATGATTCACGTAGAAAAAAAAGGGGAATGGTTAGTCTTGACCGCCCCTTCCTCTTGGGAAGGACAAGCAGTCGAAGACATTTTAAAACTTCAAGTTGGCGTTCCTAAAAAACTACTTCATGAACTTCGCACCGGCAAAGGTGTAACATTAAACGGAGATATACAACGTTGGCAACAACAGATAAAGAAGAATGATCGTCTCTACATTCGCTGCTTTTTAGATGAGGAATATGGAGTCATTCCGCAGGATTTGAACATTGAAATTTTATATGAGGATGACCATTTATTAATCGCTAACAAGCCAATTAACATGGACACACATCCAAATGAAAAAAATCAGACAGGAACTCTTGCCAATGGAGTTGCTTTTCATTATCAACAAGTTGGATTACAGACCAAGGTTAGACATGTTCATCGCTTAGATCGCGATACTAGTGGAGTCATCCTTTTCGCAAAGCACCCTTTAGCCAGTGCATTACTTGATCAGGCTCTTGAAAAAAGAGAAATTACGAGAACTTATATAGCATTTGTTCAAGGAGTATTAAAGAAAAGCAAGGGTACTATTAAAGAGGCAATCGGAAGAGATCGGCATCATCCAACTAGAAGAAGGGTTTCACCCACCGGACAAAAGGCTATTACTAACTACGAGGTTGTTTCAACCAATAAAGGATTAGACGTAACCATGGTGAAGCTTCGACTAGAGACTGGAAGAACTCACCAAATACGTGTCCACATGAGTCACTTGGGTTATCCTTTGTTGGGAGATGATCTTTATGGTGGGGAAAGTAAGTATATTAAACACCAAGCTTTACATGCTACTTCTCTTCAACTCATTCATCCTGTTACAAAAGAATCTATATCTGTAGAGGCTCCACTTCCTCTTTCATTACAAAAACTAGTTTAAAAGCTAAAACCAGGTGAAACGGCTCAATCGTTCACCTGGTTTATTATTTCTTCTATATAGCTTGATGGTGTTGCAACACCCACAATTTCTTTTGTTTCAATATCTGGATTTTGCAGGGTGGCAAAGATTACACCAATAACCTGACCTTCTTCATTTATAACCGGACTCCCACTATTACCTTTATATATCGGTGCTTCAATCATCATGACTGGCACTTCCCAACCAGATAATAACGTTTCACCTACAATAACACCAACGTTTGCGATTTGAGTAAAGCTAAGTGGGTTTCCTATAAAGGTAACAGGATCACCAATATCTCCTTGGTCTCCGTAAGAAATAGGAAGAACAGGTAAATCAGAAGCCTCAATATCAACCACAGCAATATCAAGCTCCGGATAACTTGCAATCACCCTTCCAGCATAAGAATCTCCTGCTTTGAAGTGAACATTTACAGTTGAGGTATGATCTACTACATGCTCATTTGTAATAATAAGACCGTCACTCTCTACATTAAATCCGGTACCTTTTACTCCAGCCCACTCAATTGTGACGACGGATTTTTTCATTTCCTTTATATTGTCCTGTTGTGTCAATCTAGCGGATACTGCTAGAAATTCAACTGCGGGTAAATTGATGATTTTGGGCCACATAGCTAGACCGTTAACTAATAACACTAATATAATTACCCATCCAACCGCCTTAGAGGTAAGCTTCTTCCGTTTCTTCTTTTGCTCTTTAGACTTTTCGTATTCCTCGTCATACTCTTCATTAAAAAAAGCATCATAATCAAAGTCTTCCTTCTCATGCTCAAAAGGACGATGCGTATTTTCTTCGAGATCTTTATCCATTTCTAGAGCCTCCTGAGTAAGTAAGTTTCTTCTATTATTTACAATTCTACATAATATGTACAGTCTTTGAGGTTCAATTAATAAGGAAAATATTTTATCGAAATAAATCGACAAATAGCGACATTTTTCTGATAAACTATAAGGAGGTAATCTTAAAGGAGACTATTAACTATGTCAGTTACTCTTCGCACATATTTTGTTATTATATTTTCTTTATTTACTATCATACTTACAACCTTTCTTAGCTTTACAATCAGTAAAGAGTCCGGTAGAGAGGTAGAAAAACAAATCGGTGAAACATTAGCTAGGGATTCGTTCCAAATGGCTGATAAACTAGATCAATTTATGTGGTCGCGCTATGGTGAAATCACTGTCTTAACAAAGCTTGACGTCTTTCGGGATGCTA
The DNA here is from genome assembly GCF_011008845.1 of Bacillus mesophilus. GTDB lineage: Bacteria > Bacillota > Bacilli > Bacillales > SA4 > Bacillus_BS > Bacillus_BS mesophilus. The sequence goes on from NZ_JAAIWM010000009.1 coordinate 25,655, forward strand.
ATAACATTGAATCTATAAGAGACTTACTTAATGAACTAAAGATAAATTTCCCTTCGTTTTCTTGGATTGGTTTTACGGATCATGAAGGTAATGTCTTAGCATCAACGGATCAAATTCTTGAAGGTAAAAATATTGCAAAACGACCTGTTTACTATGAAGCAACAAAAGAAACGTTTATTGGAGATGTGCATGAGGCTGTTCTTTTAGCTAAGTTACTACCTAATCCATCAGGAGAACCGTTAAAGTTTGTTGACATCAGCTCTCCGGTGTTTAACCATGAAGGTAATTTAGTTGGCGTACTAGCCACACACTTAAGCTGGGAATGGGCTGAACAGGTCACTGAGTCTGTTATTCAACCACTTCAACGCCAAGAAAATTCTCTAGAAGTGTTTATTGTTAGTAAAAAGGAAAACACTATTCTACTGGGTCCTAGAGAAATGATTGGGCAACCCTTAGACATTAATGCAGTTGCTAAGGCTCAAAACAACCAAAATAGTTGGTCCGTTGAAAAGTGGCCCGATGGTAAATACTATTTAACTGGATATGCGTTAGCTGACGGTTTTCTTAACTATCCTGGCTTAGACTGGACAGTAATTACGCGTCAGCCAGAAGCAGTAGCCTTTTATTCTGTAGAAGAGTTAAAGCAAAACATTATGACATTAGGACTTTTATCTACGATCCTGTTTGCTGTAATGGGATGGTACCTAGCTGGAATCATCTCTAATCCGTTAAAGCAAATTGCCGTTACGGCTGATCGCTTAAAAAATGGAGAAAAAGTGGAAATACCTATAAAAAAAGGAATACGTGATATTGAAATTCTATCAACCTCCCTTCGTCATTTAATTGCTACTCTTATTAAAACGGAAAAAGACCTAGGTAAAATGGAAATGATCGCTCATCAAGACAAATTGACTAGGCTTCCGAATCGACTAGGACTCGATGTATATTTAGAACAGGCTGTAAAAAACATAGAGACGAAACAACATCTATTATTTATATACCTTGACCTTGATGGCTTCAAAACTGTTAATGATTCATTCGGACATCATCATGGAGATGTATTGTTAAAAGCAGTAGGAAATCGACTGAAAGGATGTTTACGAAGTGAAGAATTAGTGTGTAGACTATCAGGTGATGAATTCCTAGCTGTAATTAAGACTTCTACTGTAGACGGCCATTCCGAGGGAACAGCTGTCGGAACAAGAATGATAGAAGCATTAAACAAGCCTTTCGAAATAGAGGGGGAAGAAATTACAATTAGCTGCAGCATTGGCATAGCACTATGGCAAAACAAGAATGAAGATCCCTATGTGGCCATTCGTCATGCTGACAAAGCCCTTTACGTTTCAAAACAAAACGGAAAAAACCAACTCACATTTCACCAAAATAAAGACTAAGAATCAGCGATCTGCTGATTCTTTTTTTAGCATTCTACGTACAATATGTAAACAGCCTCTTTTAAAAGTTACGTGAATTTAATTTTTTTTTTCATAATTAGGAAAAACTAACTCAAAAATTAGTAATTTAGAAAAGGTATGGTATGATGAAAAGCGACTATAATTCGGAGTGGTGAACTTTAAATGACAAAAGTAATTTTAGAACGAAAAAGAAAAAAGCGTATTGAGCAGGGACATCCTTGGGTTTATCAAAGTGAAGTTAATCGGATCGAAGGAGATTTCCAGCCTGGAGAGATCGTCGATGTGTACAATCATCAAATGCACTTCTTAGGAAAAGGCTATATTAACCCTAAATCCCAAATGATTGTTAGAATCCTTACATACAAGCAAGAAGAAATAAATGAAGCTTTTTTTGTAAACAAAATTAATAAGGCGTGGCAGCTAAGACAATTACTAATTCCTGATGTCAGGTCATGCAGAGCTATATACGGTGAGGCCGATTTCCTACCTGGCTTAGTCGTCGATAAATATGAAGATACATTAGTAGTTCAAATCATGTCATTAGGAATGGACATGCGTAAGGAATGGATCCTTAAAGGATTATTAGAGGTTTTTAATCCGAAAGCCGTCTATTTACGAAATGATGTTTATGTTCGCGAGCTTGAGGGTCTGGAACAGGAAAAAGGATTCTGGTATGGTGATGGACCAACAGAAGTTGTGATTGAAGAAAATAATGTAAAGTATTTGGTAGATATTAAAGATGGTCAAAAAACAGGTTTCTTCTTTGACCAACGTGAAAACAGGTCTGCTATCAAGCCTTTTATTACCCCAGAAACTACTTTATTAGATTGTTTCACACACACAGGATCCTTTATGCTAAACGGCTGCTCATATGGTGCAAAGCATGTAACAGCCGTTGATATTTCTGAACATGCAATCGAAACGGCAAAACGAAATGCAGAATTAAACGGATATCAAAATGTTGATTATGTTGTAGCCAACGCTTTTGACTACTTACGTGAAGCCGTAAACGAAGGAAAGCAATGGGATGTTGTCATTGTAGATCCACCAGCCTTTGCAAAATCTGCTCATGCCGTTCGAAAAGCTCTTGGTGGTTATAAAGATATAAACTTAAACGGTCTTAAGCTTGTTAAGGAAGGCGGTTATTTTATTACAGCTAGCTGTTCTTTCCATGTTCGCTCTGACCAATTTAAAGAAATGCTTCAAGATGCAGCAGTTGACGCTAGGAAAGTATTACGAGAGGTACATTGGAGTGGAGCCGGGTATGACCATCCAAAGCTACTTGCTGCAGAAGAAGGTAGTTATTTAAAGTTTGGTATTTATGAAGTTCATAGTAGATAAAAAATAGTAACAAATCAAAAAACGACAAATACCATGTAAGGTACTTGTCGTTTTAGTTTATTACGCTGCTTGCTTTTCAGTTGATTTACGCTTCGATTTAACAAAAGCTCCTAATCCAAGCACGATCGCAATCATTAGGATTTCAAATCCGTATTTGATTCCTGGGTTCGCGAAGTAAGGCTTTAAGAATGGCTCCCCTACAATCATTTTAGAGGCCGTCCAAGCAAGTACTGCTGCTCCGATTGTAATGATAATTGGATAACGCTCAACAAATTTAAGGATAATCGTACTGCCCCACACAACAATTGGAATCGAGATTAATAGTCCTAAGATTACTAATAAGAAACTCCCATGTGCTGCACCAGCTACTGCTAATACATTATCTAGACCCATTAATGCATCTGCAATAATTATCGTACGAATAGCTGCCCAGAAATTTGAGCCTGATTCAACATTATGTTCTTTATCCTCTATAAGTAGTTTATAGGCTACCCATAGTAGTAGTACTCCCCCAACAACTAGCAATCCAGGTATTTTTAATAACCAAACGACTAAAACCGTCGCAATTGCACGAATCGCAATTGCCCCTACTGTTCCCCAAATAATAACCTTCTTTTGCATATGCTTCGGCAGGTTACGTGCCGCAAGCCCAATTACGATTGCATTGTCTCCTGCAAGAACTAGGTCAATCATGATAATTGCTAGTAATGCGGAGAAAAACTCTGGTGAAAATAACTCCATTTTTAGTTCCCCCTTATATGTTGTGTTGCCAGAAATGCCTTAATTCTTGTTACTCTCACTCCTTTTTTAAAACCCCTCCTTTTGAAACGTGACATGCAAAAAGAAAAGCCTCTACCATAATGGTAAAGACTCCTAACAGAAGGAAGGACCTTTACCATACGCATGATAAAGGTCTTGCCAACAACGTTATGTTGTCCAATAAAGCCGGCGATCCTTGCGAGGAATCACGGCATGACGACTTTACTGTTAAGCTACTCCCCTCCGTTTCCGAGGCTATTCAAATGTATTATCATTATATTGCCAAAAATTCCTTTTGTCTACAGTTTCGGCAAAATTAAGCACACTTGTCTAAATATTTTGGTCAATTTACCCATATGTTAAAATGAATAATAAATATTAAAGGAGGATGATTCTTATTGCCTGATTGGTCCTATCACACCATTTTTAAACCGATTTTACATAGACTTCCTCCTGTCTTTGGCCGCGAGTTCATCCATCGTGGAATGAATACCATTTCATCTATTCCTTTTGGTGAAAAAGTAATTGAATTTCTTGGACATATGGAAACCTCTCCTGCCTTAAAAAAGGAGTTATTCGGAATCTCCTTCCCTTCGGCTGTAGGACTAAGTGGAAAGATTGATCCATGTTTAACAGGTACAAAAGCTTTCCAACACCTTGGTTTTGGATTTCTTGAAATTGGACCTATTACAAAAGAGACAATCAATGGCAAGGATTTACGACTGGACCGTAGAAATGAGCAAATCACGTTCATAAAAAGTGAATCAATCGGTTTAATAGAAGCAGAACAAAAATTGAGTTCCCTTAAAGAGAGAAAAGTACCATTACTACTTCGCTTAGAAGGTACAATGGCAGAAATCTACTCTCTAACTGAATCCTTCCTTGCTTATGCAGACGTAGTGGTTATTAAATATAAACCGGACTATGAGTTTCAAGACATCAAGACATTAAAAAGCCTCCTAAATAATAAATCATTGATTTTAACAATAAGTAATAAAGATTTACAGCATCTTCTTCAGCAGATTCCTAGACTAGAGATTGATGGGATTATGCTAGAGGAGGATTTTCATAAGGAAAGCTCACAGCAATTACAATCTCATATTCAATCAATAAGGCAACTTAATGCAGTTGAAGTTGATTTACCGATACTTACTGTAGGAGGAATTAAGGAACCACAGGATGCTATTGAATTGTTTACTGAAGGCGCTTCTTTGGTTCTACTAAACTTTGAGTATGTGTTTAGTGGACCGGGACTGCCTAAGAGAATAAATGAAGTCATTTCACAAACATCCAATAAAATGGTGACTAAGATTGAGGGCTGGATTTGGTATTATCTTTTTGGCTTTTGTATTTTATTAGCTGGGTTACTCACACTCATCTTTAGCATGACGAAGGTTATCTTACCTTATGATGAGCTTTTTTTACAGATGGTTAGAGGGGAGATTATTGAGTTTAACTCACTCATCCTTAACTTTATGGCCCATGACCGGATGACCCTCGCAGGAACGATGGTTTCTGGTGGATTTATCTATATGCAGCTCTCTAAGCATGGAATTAGAAATGGTTTTCATTGGGCTAGAAAGGCTGTAAATGTGGGAGCCATTATCGGATTTCTAGGAATCTTCCTATTTATAGGCTATGGCTATTTTGATTGGTTACACGGTCTATTTTGGTTAATTCTTTTACCACTTTTTATCAAAGGCTTCCTTCAAACGAAGCCGGCTAGCTTAACACCTTCTAGTATCAATCTTACAAACCATACCTATTGGAGATGGAGCTTAATAGGTCAGTTGTCCTTTGTTATATTAGGATTCTCTTTAACAATAGGTGGAATTGTCATTTCTATCATTGGAGCAACAACTGTATTTGTTCCAACTGACATAACGTATTTGTGTATGACTGCGGATGATCTTCACCTTTTCAACAGCCGACTGATTCCTGTTATAGCCCATGATAGAGCTGGATTTGGAAGTGCTTTATTAAGTGTGGGGTTACTTGTACTAATGATTGCATTATGGGGGATCCGTGAAGGAGAACGGTGGATATGGTGGACACTCTTCATTGGAGCAATTCCTGCCTTTTTGTCAGGAATTATAACTCATTATGTTATTGGCTATACAGATTTCATCCATCTGTTACCTGCCTATCTCGCATTTTTCTTTTATGTAATAGGAATCATCTTCCTAGCTCCGTTCTTATTAAAAGGGCAACCTTCAAAACGGTAGCTTTTCAATAATAATGATTAGACTAGTGACTATATGTAGCTCTCTTTAAAAGGTGCATTTCTATCCGCTATCTTTCCCTGCGGGGTTGTAGGTTCCCCGCAGGAATGAAGTGCATAAAGCAATTGTTTCTTTTACAATCTTGTCGCTACTCTTTAGAGACAGCATGCCAACCATGTGCTTTAAGATTCTCTATATAAGTCTGTAGCTTGATTTCTTCTCGATCTAACACAAGTGGCTGCATAGAAACATAGCATTCCTCTTTTGCATAATTGATTGTGACTTTAACTACTTCATAACCATTATGAAATCCTGGGTGAAATCCTGGGTCATCTAAAATATCCCCAATCACAGGACGGAAGCTCGATTCATATGTTTTCATCATTAATTGTCCATTAGGCTGATTCTCTTGTTCTAGTACGGATGATATAAAAATGACTAAATTTATTTTCATGGATAGCACCTTCCTTTACATGGCTATTCTACCCTAAATAAATTGGACTAGGAAGTGCCCCTCCATATACCACTATTGGTTATTTAGCTAACTGTGCGTGAGTTCCTAAATGCTTACGTTTCCTTTTGAATGGTTAGTTTCCCATTGTTTTGCTTCGTTATGAAAGTCTTGTGAAAGAGCGCGAACCTCTTTCTGATGTCTTAATTTCTTTTGATGATCCATGAAATCCTTTAATCCAGCTCCAACTAAATTTAACCCCATAATGGTGATAGCGATACATAGTGCTGGAAAAAATGGAATCCATGGTGCCGTCTGAATATCCTTAATCGCGTCAGAAAGCAAGGATGCCCAGGTGTATGTTAAATTATCTATCGTTATGCCAATCTCAGGATCCCAACTGAGTTCTTGTGCTAGAAATACGTCTACAATTCCGAGACCGCCAAGGAGGACCATTATTCGAGCCATATCACTAATCGTGATATACACAATTTTTTGATAGATATTCGGGATATAATGCCTAATAATCATGTTATACCAGGTTGTACCTGTTGCTACGGCAGCAAGTAAGTATTCAGTCTTATTAATCTTCGTAAATTCCTGTCGCATGATCTCACCAATCCTACCTACGTCAATAAGAGCGATGGCAATAATAAGAACTACATATCGGCCGCCCGACTCTTGTATAGGAGGAATGTGTCCAATTAACATGACTATAATCAGGGTTGGTAAGAAAGAAAGTAGACTATTTGAAAAGCCTAGTAGATTTCTTGCCCCTTTATGAATGGAAGAGAAATATCCTAGTGGAATGCTAATTAAGAATCGAATAGTGATGATGACAAAAAGCTGCAAGAACGTTTCTCTAGCACCATGTATTACGATGCTGAATAGGTCACGTCCTTCCCGATTTGTGCCCAACCAATAATCATCTCCTGGTGGAAGAGGAGCCTTGAGCAAATTTCCGTCTTCATCGTAACCAACTCGAAAACCTACCAGTTCATTGTCAACAAATGGCATCATTGGCCCAAATATAGCTATACAGGCGATTCCTCCTAATATGAAGGTTCCTAAAATAAAAGAAGGATATTCCTTCATAAAAACAAAAATGGTTTTGAACATTCTTCTAAAGGAAGTACTTCTTACAATACCAAACAATCTCTTACCAACATTGATGTAAGGAATTGTTACGATTTTTGCAAGAAGCCAGGTAACAGCTTTGAATGGAAATAAAATTATTGCAAGTAAGATTTTAATGGTTTTAAAAGGCAATACTACAATCAAGCTATAAATATTTTTAATTGTCTTAGAAGGTAATATTTTAATAAACTCATACATTCGCTGAAATCGATTTGCTGTAATTGTAACACCAGATAATTCGTGTTCAAGGCTAGAGCGGGCAATAAATAGCTTTATAATGTCCGTAATCCATAAAGTAAGTAACACTAATAATAGAAACGGCATGAGAAGTCCTATAACCACAGTAGTATCATTTCCCTTAATTGACATAATCAACTGTTGACCGGCACCTCTAAAAAAGCATAACCTCTCAATGATCGGTAAACTGCTGATAATGATTACCATCAAGGTTTGTGTATAACCAAGGATGGTCGGCCATGCATTCCAGAGCAAATGTTTAAGTAGGCTAAATTGACTTGACCCCTTTGACATAGCAGTTCTTACATAGTCTCTTTCTGACTCGGTTACTAAAGAATGATACGTAATATTTGATATAAAAAAAGTAGGGGTAATACTGATGATTACTATTGGAAAAAGGAGATTGAACAAAGTGTCATCACCAAATAACTTTAGCTCAATCAAATTAGCACGAATCAGTAATATTAATCCATATTGAATCGCAATGAGTAGGAAAAAATCTGGAACTGTACCAAATAAGAGATGGTTTATTCTTTGTAGTCTACTCTGAATTTTTCTTTCTCTAACTAAAAAATGATGAATTCCTAGTAAAATTCCAACTACAACACTGATGATAAAAGCAGGTATAATAATCTTTAAGCTATTTTCATAGCGCTCGGCAACTACTTCATTTACAGGAAGTGAAGTATACTGCACGGACATTCCAAACGATTTAGTAGTGATTACACTGCGAAAATATTCAATAATTGATTGAGACATCACACTAAAATTAAATTTATTTGTGTAATAGAAAAAGTCAGTGGAAATAAAAACAAAATATACGATTACGACAGTAGCTAGTAGCAGCAAAATGAAACTTCTTAACATTTTGTTCAATAATTGCAGCATCGCTTTACCCCTCTATCCATATATAAATGTAGTTAAAATTTAATATAATGGTAAAAATTGTAAAAATCAACACTTTATTATTAGGTTCTATTTACTTAAATAATTGAAATAAAAACGTAAATTTTTACAATATAATAAATGTTGTGAGAACAACCTCTATAAAACGCAAGCCATATCTTATTATTAGCTTTAATTAAAAGAAGCGTTAGCCCTAAGAAAAGGCTAACGCTTTTTATTACCTTTAAAAACATGTTTCTCGGCTTCCGAAGTTCTTTTTAACGGTAAATATTGATTTAAAAAAATAAACATATAATGGTTGAGTTCGTTTCAACTTTTTACAAATATTTACTTATTGAAAGGGCATATTATACTAAAAAAGTAGTGGAGGACTTAATGAAAGAGCATAACATTGAATTAACTTCAGCTGAATTTGGGCAATTATGGTGTACATATATGAATGATAGTGCATCCATACCTATATTAAAGTATTTTTTACAGGGTGTTGACGATCTAGAGATTAAACCCTTAATTGAACTGGCTTTAAAAATGGCACAAGAACATACAGAACAAATAGCAAATATCTTTATAAATGAATCCTATCCAATACCAATTGGTTTCTCTGATGAAGATGTTAATCTAGATGCACCTAAACTTTATTCTGATACTTTTATTCTATATTTTATAAGAAACCTTGGTAAAAGTGCACTCGCTGCTTATGGCATGGCATTCTCCCTAGTTCCGAGATCAGATATTGTAGAGTTATTTTCTACGTACATAGATGAAACGAAAAACTTGGAGAAAAGCACGAAAGAAGTCATGCTATCTAAGGGACTATTCATCCGTTCACCTTATATTGCTCAGCCAACTCGTCCAGATTTTATTGAAAAGCAAAGTTTTTTAAAAGGGTGGTTTGGTGAGAGAAGGACTCTCACAGCAGTAGAAATATCCCATCTTTATATGAATCATCAAAATAACACACTTGGTAAAGCTCTTGTATTAGGATTTGCACAAGTTGCACAATCAGAAGAATTAAGAGAATTCTTTGTAAGGGGTGTTGAATTATCCAAGAAAATCTTTGAGGATTTGCGAACGATTTTAGAAGAAAGTACCCTTCCTGCACCTATGACCTGGGATACAGAGGTAAAAGAAAGTACTATCGCACCTATTTCTGACAAGCTCATGTTGTTCCTGATCAATGCGTTAACAGCTATCTCAATTGGTAATATGGGAGGTTCATTAGCATTATGCTTAAGAAGAGATTTGACAGCTAAATATGCAAATCTTATAAAGGATGTAGGTTTATATGCTGAAGATGGGGCTAATATCATGATCAAAAATGGATGGTTTGAGCGTCCCCCACAAGCTATGGACCGAGAATTTCTTACAAAAGGGAAGTCAATTAAATAATAAAGGATCATTCTACTTAAAAAAAGGACCAAAATGTATGTAATAACATTTTGGTCCTTTTGATTTCACCACTATTTACTTCTTTCCCAATCCCCTTGATTTATTCGTACAATTCTCCATCGCTGTGAGAATAGCTCCACGGAAATGGTGTTTTTCTAATGTTGCTACCGCTTCAATGGTTACTCCGCCTGGTGTACAGACCTCATCCTTTAACTCACCTGGATGCTTCTCTGTATCTAATACCATCTTAGCAGCACCTAAAACAGCTTGAGCAGCTAGCTTATAGGCTGTCTTCCTTGGTACTCCTTGCATAACGCCACCATCTGCAAGTGCTTCAATAAACATGTAGACATAGGCAGGAGAGGAACCACTTATTGCTGGAATGGCATCCATTAATGCTTCATCCATAATCTCGCTTTTTCCAAAGCTATTGAATAGAGTCATCACCTGTTGTTTCTCTTCCTCTGTGATGAGATGATTAACAGAAAGAACACTCATCCCTTCACCTACAAGAGAAGGAGTGTTTGGCATTGATCGAACTACCTTCACTTCAGTATCAAATTGCTCTTCAATAAAGGAAATGTCAATTCCAGCAGCAATCGTTATGATAATGGTTTCTTTGTTCACATAATCCTTCACTTCTTGTAAAACATCTTTATATAGATGAGGCTTCACTGCTATAAAAAGAAAGTCAGAAGAGCTTGCCACTTCCTGATTTGAAAGTGTCACATTAATGTTGTATTTTTGTTCGACGGTTAGCAATGTTTCATCAGAGCGTGCACTTCCAATGATTTGCTCTGGTCTTACTAACGAGGATTGAAGCATACCTGTAATCATGGCCTGCCCCATCTTGCCACATCCTATAAATCCAATTCGTTTATCCATGATTTTTCTCAACCTCTTCCTTTTTTAGAACTACGTATTGTTAAACAAAAGCGTTGGTTTTTTGTTACAGTGCTATAAATCAACATACAATGCCTAAACCTAATACCTTTTAGCTAATTAATCCATTTTATCAAAATATTTAAAAAATAAATATATAAATTTCCATCTTTCTGTATGTAAGTAAGAATTTCTTATATTTCTAATTCACCTTTACAAACATGTTTCGTATTCCACTCATTGCATTATACAGTTGAGAGACGTGTTTTGCACCCAATGTGTTTGCCTGTCCCCCTTCAAAGCTTGAGTTAGTGAGAAGATGATATGTTGCTACTCACTTTTCTCATAAATTAAATACAACAGAGGACCTTCAACTCAGAAGGTCCTCTCATTTTAATGAATAATATTTTTACCGTAAAAAATCTCTTCCATCTCTGTTTTAAGTTTCTTCGTAATTTCTTGCTCTTCATCCTTTGTTAACGAATCCTTACGATGACCAAATAGATAGTTATCTAGGTCAAATTGACGAAGCCTACATTTTGTATGGAAGATATTTTCTTGATACACATTCACATCAATCATGTGATACATCTCTTGTACTTCATCAGGAATATAATTTTGAATGGAATTTATATCATGATCAATGAATAGCTTATGTCCGTTTACATCCCTCGTAAATCCTCTAACACGATAGTCAATGACCATCACATCTGTTTCAAAGGAATGTATTAAGTAATTTAATGCTTTAAGCGGTGAAATTTCCCCACACGTTGAAACATCTATATCAGCACGGAAAGTACTAATACCATCTGCAGGGTGATATTCCGGATAGGTATGCACCGTAATATGACTTTTATCTAAGTTAGCGACAACTGCATTCCCAAGCGGACCAGGTGATTCTTCAAAAGCATCCTTTGGTGCTTCATCAACTGGGCCTTCTGATACTAGGATGGTAACGCTTGATCCTTGGGGAACATAATCCTGTTTTGCTACGTTTAAGATGTGAGCACCAATCATATCGGTAACAGTTGATAAAATATGAGTCAATCGGTCCGCGTTATATTGTTCATCTATATAGTTTATATAAGCTTCTCGTTCTTCTTTCGTTTTGGTATAGCAAATATCATACATATTAAAGCTTAAAGATTTTGTTAGGTTATTAAAGCCATGTAGCTCTATTCGTTGCTCTGGAGTAAGTGTCATTCTACGATCCCCTTTTTTAATTCATTATGATTATATTTTTGAGATGGAGACGTATTATATGCATCGTGGAAGTGGATAGGTGATATTTACCTATTTTTCCCCTCTCTTTACCTAATTCAAATATGTGTAGTTACACATGATATTATTCAAGGCTAATCATAATAAAATTGCCGAATAAAACGAAATTTACCAGCGATATTTACTTCCTATTAGCATCAAAATAAAACGAAAAAATAATTTCAACCTATAAGGGGGTTTTGCCAATGATAAGAAAAAAAATAACATTGTTACTTATTTCCATTCTTTTGATTGCGCTAGTTGCATGTAATAATATGAATCAAGATGCAGCTACCAATAGAGGTCAACAAGATGGACAAACTACACAACTAAATGCCCGAAATACTGCTGATAACTATGTTAATAATGTGAACCACAGATTTACGAATGAAGCCGATGACCGAAATTTCACGAATTATCAAGATGATGAAACTAATGCTAACAGAATAAACGATAGAGAAAACGTAGCGAATAATAACAGAATAGTTACTAGAGCTGACCTAGATGAGGATCAACCATTCATGACTAGAGATGCAGAACGTCGTGACGAAAATCGTTTCAATCAACAAGCAAACAATGAAGATTTTGATTTTGGGGAAAATGTAGATAATAATGTATTTATTGAACATGACCTTGAAAACCCTGGAAGTAACATTTCGGCAGATACGACAACGATTTCAAGTAATAAGTACCCTCACACGAAAGCGATACTTATTCAAGAAGCAAAGTATAAGCATGTTAAAACTGATGGTCAAAATGTGAACCTTCAAGGCTTAAAAGAACAGGGTCAAAATAAATTAAAAGATCTAGCTGCACAATATGGTGCTCGTCAACATCAACAAGGTACAAAGCAAGGTGCACAAGGACAAAAAGCTAATCAACAGCAAACAGCAAATCAAGGTCAAATGAATACGCAAATGCAAGCTCAGGAGCAAAATGCTACTCAACAGCAAACAGTGCAAAAGCAAGCTCAAGAACAAAATCAACAGCAGCAAGCTGCTCCAAAAGCTCAAGAAATGCCTAAAGGTCAAGCAGCTGCTCCTGCTCCAAAGCAAGATACAACAACTCAAAATCAAGCAGCTGCTCCTGCTCCTAAGCAAGACACTGCTCAAGCTAAACCTGAGCAAAAGGCCGCAGCAGGTAACACGGCAATGCATGAGTTTGAATCAAAGGTAATCGAATTAACAAATGCTGAAAGAAGAAAGAATGGTTTAAAAGATCTTGCTGGAGATAACGCGATCAGTAATGTAGCTAGAGAGAAATCTACAGATATGCAGAAAAACAACTACTTTTCACATACTAGCCCGACTTATGGATCACCTTTCGATATGATGAGGGACTTTGGAATTACCTATAATACGGCTGGGGAAAACATTGCTCAAGGCCAACGTACTCCTGAAGAAGTTGTCCAAGCGTGGATGAACAGTGAAGGTCACCGTAAGAATATCTTAAGCGATAAGTTTACTCATATTGGTGTTGGCTATGACCAAAATGGACATCACTGGACACAAATGTTTGTAGGAAGATAAAAAGAAAAAATCGGCTTAACGGCCGATTTTTATTTTCATTGTTGATTTAACCCTCTAATCTTTAAATAGTTCCATCTGTTTCTGAATATAATCAAGATCAACATGTTTTCTGACATGTTTAGAGAGTCGGTCATACTCAGTTTCTCTTAGAAGATTATATGAATTTCTTCCAAAAATCTCTGACAATCCTTTGTTCTTCCTAATCTTATTTAATAAATATTGTCTAAACAAATCGTTGTGAAAAATATCATGAAAGTACGTACCAAAGACTAGATCATCAATACTTTTACACCCGTCTGTATCTTCTTCTGTTTGAATCAAAGGATTCAAATATTCAGATTGGCTAACACCCATATGAATTTCGTAGCCAGTCACGTCAAAGCTTTTATCAAAGATCGTTAGTATTCCCGTTTTACGAATCGTCGTCTTTTCCTTTGTTATAATAGTCGAAATTGGTAACAGATTCATACCTTTTATTACTTTCGTTGTAGACTCTACTCCATAAGGATCGATTACCTCTTTTCCTAACATCTGATAGCCACCACAAACTCCAAAGACCATCGTTGACTTGTTATTTATAAGCTCGAGCAGTTTCTCTTTGAGTCCTGTTTGTTGTAAGTACTGTAAATCATCTATTGTGTTCTTACTTCCTGGTAATATAACGAGATCAGGATCTTTTAACTCATCGGCGGTAGTCACAAACCGAACATGACAATCTGGTTCCACCATGAATGGATCCACATCAGTAAAGTTGGAAATCATCGGATATCGAATGACGGCAATATCAATATCCTTAGAAGGATTCTGTTTGGTGTGATATTGATTTAACATAACAGAGTCTTCTGCATCAATTCGCAAATTCGGAATGAATGGAATAACCCCTAAGACAGGCTTTCCTGTATATTCTTCAAACCAGGTAAGACCAGGTTCTAACAATGATAGATCCCCTCGGAACTTATTGATAATCACACCGATCACTCTGTCCCGCTCGTCCTCCTTTAAGAGCTGTAAAGTACCAACTAAACTAGCAAATACTCCACCTTTGTCAATATCTCCCACTAAAATAACGGGGGCATTTGCTAGCTTTGCTACTCTCATATTAACTAGCTCATGGTCGTTTAAATTAATTTCAGCAGGACTTCCAGCTCCCTCGATGACAACCCTTTCATAGCTGTTCATTAGGTTGTCTAATGATTCCTTAATGATGGCTAATCCTGTCTCAAAATAGTCCTGTCGATATTCACCAGCCTTCATGTTTCTTAAAGGCTTTCCATGAACAACGATCTGTGATTCATAATCCTTTGTTGGCTTAATTAGTATGGGATTCATATCTGTGGTCGCCGCAACTCGAGCAGCCTCTGCTTGAACACCCTGAGCACGACCAATCTCTTTTCCATCAAGCGTAATATAGGAATTAAGTGACATATTTTGTGATTTAAACGGAGCAGTTGTAAATCCATCCTCCGAAAAAATTCTACATAATGCGGTTGCGACAATACTTTTTCCAGCATCTGAATGAGTACCCTGAATCATAATAGGGAGGGCCTTAGTCATTTGATCTCTCCTTACACTTCTCAATCCAATTTTCTACAAGTTCTGGACAGGATGCAAAATGAAAATGGGTATAGCCTGCAACTAGATTCAGATTCATATATCCTTCTTTATCTTCTTTAAAGAAACCCTTTGTTTGATAGGCATAAGGTATTTCTCCTGTAGGCTCAAAGGTTGAATAATGATACTCATGCCCCTTAGCTTTTACACCAGGAGGTAATAAATAATTACCAGCTTCACCTTGCACTTCACGGTAGCCAATAGCGGTTAACCCTTGTTGCATGGTGACTTTACCAGGAATCACCCCAACCATCTCATGATGCTTTTGTTCGGACGTAATAATTGATTCTGTTAAGAACATAAACCCACCACATTCGGCTAAAGTCGGTAGTCCATCAAGAATTGCGTTCTTAATGGATTCTCTCACCTCTCTATGATCTGACAAAATATCTGCAAACTCCTCAGGGAAGCCGCCACCTATATAAAGTCCATCTATGTCCTCTGGTAACAGCTCACCAGCTAATGGTGAGAAGTAGACTAGTTTGGCACCATTGGCTTGTAGCAGCTCAAAATTCTCCTGATAATAGAAGTTAAAGGCAGCATCCTTGGCAACTGCTATTCGTACTTGCTCCTTACTCTTTTGATGGAATGGAGATGAAGCAGTTTCTAGATTTAAAGGTTGATCTGAAGCTAAGCTAACTAGCAAGTCTAAATCCACCGTTTCCTCCACAGCTTCTGCTAAGGTAGTTAAAAACGGATCAAGCTCTCCTCGTTCTATGGAAGGCACTAAACCAAGATGACGTTCAGGCATATCAAGTAGTTGATCTCTAGATAGATAGCCAATCACTGAAATTCCACACTCTTGCTCAACTGCAGCTTTTACTAATTGAAAATGTCCTTCTCCCCCTACCTTGTTAGCAACTACACCTACAATTTTCGTGTTACTTTCAAAGCACTGAAATCCCTTCACCACTGCCGCTGCACTTCTTGCCATACTATAGCAATCCACAACAAGGATAATAGGAGTCTCTGTAATCATACTGATTTCAGCAGAGCTTCCCTTGTTAGAAGTTGGACTTTCTCCATCAAATAGGCCCATCATTCCTTCGATAATGGAAAGGTCAGCTTTAGCTTGTCCATGGACGAAAATGCTCTTGATCATCTCTTGATCAAGCATATAGCTATCTAGGTTTCTAGATGGCCGATTAGTTACCGCTGTATGATACGCAGGGTCAATATAATCCGGTCCACACTTGAAGCCTTGAACAGTTAAGCCTCGCTTATGTAAAGCTGCCATAATGCCTATCGTTAACGTGGTTTTCCCAACCCCACTAGCAGTACCAGCAATCATGATTCTTTTAGGCATGGTTTGAACACCTCGACTTTCAACTCTTATTATTCTTTATTATAAAGCTTATTGGTTTGTTAATTAAACGTTTGTTTAAAGTATTGTAGGACGGCACCATGACTAGCTTTTTAGCGTGAGTGCAACAAAAATAGGTCGAATTTTGACAAAAAGGTTACTATGTTGGTTCAGTAAGCTAGTATGATTACTCTTTTAGACTACATATCAGCGCTAGTTTAGTTATATCGGCGAATGCTTAGTTATATCGGCGATTTTAGAGTTAAATCAGCGATAGAGCCTAATATATCAGCGACTTTTCAATTTTATCGAGCAGGAGGCCAACGCACCTAGAACTGCTTCCAAATAAACACCCCCATGCAAAAAAGCTAGCCTACTGACACGGCTAGCTCTTTTCATTAAGTTAAGTTAAGTCTATGTGACTTAATCCGAACCCGGTCGGTGCATATATTTAAAATTTGACGCGTATCTGGCCCAATTTGACGCATAAATTTTTCAATTCGGCACATATCCTGGCCAATTCGGCGCATAAATCGTAAAATTTGACGCAAAAAACTAGCAAAAAGTCTAAGTAACAAACTTTTCACTAGTCTAGTTATCTATACCCGTTTAAACGGCCACCAGTTGGCTTTACCAAATGTTTTTACCATAACCGGAACAAACAATGGCAAGATAATTAATGCATATAGGATTAATCCGACCAACACAATGGATGCAATTTGGAGAAGTGATAACATTCCAGAAGGCATCATTGCTGCAAAAGTTCCACCTAAGATCACTGCTGCTGAGATAATAACAGTACCCATTTTCTTCATTGAGATATGCATCGCCTCTTCGACGGATAGATCTTTATATTCGTTAAAGCGATCCATCAAGAAGATACTATAGTCTACTCCAAGTGCGACCAGAATAACGAATCCAAAGAATGGAACAGTCCAGCTCATCCCTGTGTAGCCTAGAATATTCACAAAAATTGTCTCATTAATTGCCATAGATGTGTAATAAGTTAGGATGAGAGATCCAATTAGATAGATTGGCATAATCAATGATCTAAATAAGAATACTAGGATAATGAAAATTCCAATTAACATATACACGACAGTCTTCGAATAGTCAGCATTTGACATGGCTGCTAAATCAGCATTAGTGCTTGTTACGCCGCCAATTGCAACCTGAGCATTTTCGAGTTTAGTCTCTTTGGTTGCACGTTTGACCGCTTCCTCTAACTGTTGAATTTGAGCAATTGCCTCATTTGAATAAGGATTATCTTCAAATATAACGTCAATCGTCATTACTTTTCGGTTTGCTGACATATACACATCTAATGCCTGTTCAAAGTCTTCACTTTCCAACACTTCATCTGGTATATAGAACCCTACCATCTCGTCAGATTTCGAAAGCTCGGATAAGTAATCCTGAGCAGAGTTTAAACCCTCAAAGACTTCGTTTAACCCATCAGCACTTTGTGTAAGTCCACCAGTCAACTGACCGAGCTGTGAACCAATATCATTAAACCCACTTAGAAGCTGCTCTTGCCCGACATTTATACTAGTTAGGCCATTTGTTACACTTGGCAGCTTGGAAATGATGGTACCTTGCCCATCTGCCATTGCTACTAAGCCCGCTTGCTGCTTTTCAATTCCTATAACAAGCTGCTCCATGCCCGCAATTAGTGCTTCATAACCCGCTATCACGGTTGGAAAAGATTCATTAGCGGTTACTACACCGTCATTGATTTGACCAAGTCCAGCATTTAATTGATCCAAACCACCTGTAAGCTGAGTCATTTGACCTTGAACCTGAAGCACCGTTCCCTTGATCGCCTTATAGTGATCATCATTACTTATTCCAGGATAGCTTGGGTTATTTTCTAGATTCTCAAAGCTTTGTGTTAAAGAGGCAAGTGCTCCGGACAAGCCTTGTAGATTCTGACTTACCTCATTATAATTTCCTTCTAACTCTGTAAGAGAATTCCCCGCGAGCTGATAACCGCTTAAAAGCTCCTTACTACCTGCCACTAGTTTCTCTGCATTTACTTTTATCTCTTGAAGGCCATCAGCGAGCTGTTTAGAACCAGCTGCTCCCTGATCTAGGCCTCCTTCAATTTCCTTTAAGCCAGCCTGTAGCTGTAACAATCCTGACTTAATTTCATTAGTTCCGAAAATCAACTCATTTATTCCTTCTGTTGCTTGCATTAGCTCTGGTTCTGATTTAGAAAGCTCACTACCTGCTTCCTTTAAGCCATCACTTATTTGCTTAATTCCTTCGTTTCCTTCACCAATACCTTCTTGTAGAGTCTCTGCTTGTGAGGCTACAAATAACTCCTCAATCGGTTCGCCAGTTGGACGTGTAATTGAACGAACCGTACTTACTAAGTCAACACGATCGAGCTCTTGACTAACTTTTTCAGCAATACTAATATACTCTGCTGAATTCATCTCTTCATCATTTTTAATGACAATCTGAGTTGGCATTGACTCTCCTGGCCCAAAGCCTTCTGCAATATAGTTAAATGCTTTAATGGAAGGTACATCATCACCAATCTCTTCAAGTGAATTAAAGGAAACTTCACCATCATAAGCAAGTAAGAAGGGCACCGAGATCCCTGCTACAATCAATAATGAATATAGGGGTCTTCTTAACGAGAATCGACCGACAACGTCCCAAAGTGCACTATCTTTATGTTCTAGTGTACCTTTAGATGGCCAAAACAGCCTCTTACCTAGTACGGCCATGAAAAACGGTACAACTGTAAACAGGGCAAGTAATAAGATCGCTACTCCTACTGCAACCGCTGCAGCTGACTGATATAGCTTGAAAGTAGAAAATCCAATCGCCGCAAACCCAATCATTACTGCTAATCCACTAAAGAAAACGGTTCTTCCTGCATGACGGTATGTTTCAACAATCGCCTCTGTTACGCTTTCACGCTGAGTCATTTCTTCTTTAAAGCGACTTAATAGGAGAATACAATAGTCTGTTCCAATCCCAAATAAAATCGCTACTAAGAAAATCTGAGTGAACGTTGATAACGGGAAATTCATCGTATCTACTAATATAGCAACAATAGATTGTGATGCTAAATAAGTAATCCCTACAGTAACTAATGGTATAATAGGAGCTACCACCGAGCGGAATACTAAAAGTAAGACAACTAGAATAAACACAACTGTAATTCCTTCTGTCTTCTTTAATCCTTCCTGTGAACTTGTGATTAAATCTAGGTCAATCATCCAGCTACTTGTGTAATAATGATCAACAGTAGTATCTTCAATTACTTTATAAAGAGCATCAGATACATCCTTTGGCTCTCTTCCATCCCAAGTAATCGTCATCGAGGTAAGGATTGTCTGACCATCCTCTGATACAAGTTGTTCTGCTAAGGTCTCTTCTTTAAAGTGTGAGATTATGCTTGTGATACCGAGCTCTACCTTGTTCTCATCAAGCTTATTAACAGCAGCCTCAACCTCTGCCAATTCTTCAGTAGTTAATTCACCTTCACCTTGAAACACAAGTGCTACCTGAGACGTATCTCCTCCGTCCTCAGTACTTTGAACTTCCTCTAAAATCTGGTTTGCTAGAGTAGAAGAATATCCATCGGGAATGGACATCTGCCCCTTTTCACGAACAAGGTCTGCCATATTGGGCGCAATCAAAAATAGCCCAACAATTAAAGCTACCCAAACTCCCATTACGAACCATTTTCCTTTTATAATTGCTCTCACACTGATTCCCCCTGCTTTAGGTCTTTAAGGTCTACAAGAACCTGGTTTAATTTTTCATATGTTTTCATAAAACGATCTATTTCCTCATTGTCAAACTTCGTTATGATTTCCCCAACTAAACTATGAATTTTTTGTTGTGCTTTTTCATACACTTCCATGCCTTTAGGAGTTAGAGATAAGTAGATGACACGACGATCGCCTTCATCACGTTTTCGGTCAATTAGTCCTCTTTCCACTAAACGATTAATGGCTCCAGTAATCGCACTTTTCTTTACATCAAACACTTCTGCTAGTTCTGTTGATGTACAAACTCCGACACTGTTTATATACCTTAAGGTATAGTGCTGTTCTGTTGTAATATCATCACCAATTTCTTTTCTTATCAGATTTTCAGCCTTTTTCGTGACTGAAAAGGAGTAATCTATATACTTATTGATTAACTCTTGAATATTACTTTTCTCCATCATTTTCCACCTTTGTCTTAATTAGTTCACACCATTAACTATTAACAGTGTTAACTATAATACGCCGAATTGTTAGCTGTCAATTATATTTACCTCTACAACCGAAGCATAATTTTTTATAAATATTTTAAAATATGAGAAAATAAATTGAATATAAAATTGACTGAGGTGATTGATATGGTTAAGAGCTTACAAGATACAACCACATTACATAACGGAGTAAACATGCCTTGGTTTGGGCTAGGCGTTTTCAAGGTACAGGATGGACAAGAAGCGATTGATTCAGTTAAGGCTGCGATCAACAATGGATACAGAAGTATTGATACTGCGGCAATATATCGTAACGAGGAAGGTGTTGGACAAGCACTTAAGGAAGTAGACGTTCCCCGTGAAGATTTATTCATAACTACAAAAGTTTGGAATTCAGATCAAGGTTATGCGACGACTTTAGAAGCATTCGAAAGTAGCATGCAAAAGCTAGGCTTAGACTACCTTGATCTTTATTTAGTTCACTGGCCTGTAAAAGGAAAATATAACGACACATGGAAAGCATTAGAGAAGCTTTACAAAGATGGACGTGTTCGTGCCATTGGTGTTAGTAACTTTCATGTTCACCATCTTGAAGACTTACTAGCACATGCTGAAATTAAACCGATGGTCAATCAAATTGAATATCATCCACACTTAAATCAACAAGAGGTTCATGACTTCTGTAAGAAGGAAGGCATACAGCTCGAGGCCTGGTCTCCTTTAAAACAGGGCGTCCTGTTAACAGAGCCTACCATCGTAAGTATTGCTGAGAAACATAATAAATCTGCTGCACAAGTTATTTTACGTTGGGATCTTCAAAATGGAGTAGTCACGATTCCAAAATCTATTAAAGAACATCGTATTATTGAAAATGCAGATATCTTTGACTTTGAGTTATCTGCAGAAGAGATGGAAACAATCAATGGATTAAATAAAAATGAAAGAATCGGGGCAGATCCTGATAATTTTGATTTCTAAATGAAAAAAGATCGCCAAATGGCGATCTTTTTTCATAGCTCTTCAACTTACATTTTCTTCAGTTTAATAGAAGAAACAGTATGGTTTGCACCCTTCTTCAATATAATATCCGCACGGTTAATAGTGGGCTTGATGTTTTGTTCTAAATTTCTTTGGTTTATATTACTCCAGATTCCTGCCGCAATTTCCTCTGCTTCTTCTTCTGTAAGATTTGCATACTTATTAAAATAAGAAACAGGATTTCTGAAGGCAGTTTTACGTAAGAGCTTAAATCGTTCTACATACCATCTTGAAATATCAGTTACTTCCGCATCCACATAAATCGATAGATCAAAGAAATCAGATACATACACACTCGGAAGGTTCTCGTCCTCATTACGTGGTGTTTGTAGGACATTAATTCCCTCTACTATCACAATATCTGGCTGATTAATTTCAATATAATGATTCGGAATAATATCATAGTAAAGATGTGAATATATAGGAGCTGTCACATTAGCTTCCCCAGATTTTATTCTAGATAAGAAGTTGATTAGTTCTTTAATATTATAGCTCTCAGGAAATCCTTTTCGACCGAGAAGACCACGTTCCTCTAAAACAGCATTTGGATGTAAAAAGCCGTCTGTAGTAACAAGGTCCACTTTAGGATGGTTAGGCCAGCGAGATAACAGTGCTTGAATGATTCGTGCCGTTGTACTTTTTCCAACAGCCACACTTCCAGCGATCCCAATAATATAAGGTACCTTCCTCGTTTTTTCACCGAAGAACGTATCCGTCACATTATGAAGTTGCTGAGAGGCAATAATATATAGATTGAGTAATCTCGTCAGGGGTAAATATACCTCTGATACCTCCTCAATAGATAATTTCTCATTTAAGCCTCGTAGTTCCTCAATTTCCTTTTCGGTTAATGTTAAAGGTGTATTGAAGCGCAAGTTGGCCCACTTTTCTCTATCAAATAAAATATAAGGTGAATAATTAGAATCTGACACGTTTATTCCTCAATTCAAGTACGACATCTTATGTATTATCTACATTTTATCAATGGTTACGAAATAAATCACCCTTTTTTATGAAAGCGGTTTATAACGACAGGAAGGAAAGGAACTCATAAAACATTTTTTCATAATAATAAACAGGTTATAAGTGGTTGTTTAATAATCACAAACTGAACGCAAAAAGTCCTTCATCACAGTGATGAAGGACTACATATTAACTAGATAGTGGTAACCATTTTCCTTGAGACTTAATTAATTATTTTAATGGTATTGTGATTTCTGAGCCAACTTGTAAGAAATAAGGATCAACATTAGGATTCGCTGTTATGATTTCATCTACTGAAACACCATCATAAACACTAGCAATTTCATAGAATGTATTACCAGGCTGAACTGTATGGTAGACTACATCATGCCCCGTAGTTGAATTACTTTCATGTACAACAATAACTTCTGAACCTATTGCTAATGTTAACGGGTCAATTCCCTCATTAAGATCATATAAACGGTCTAATGTTACACCATCATAAACTTGGGCAATTTCTGATAAAGTGTTTCCTGGTTGTACGACATGTGTCACAACTCGATTATCAGAAGACTCACCTTTACTAATAACTACCTCAGTGCCTACCGGAATCGCAGTCGGATCTAACTCACTATTCCATTCTTTTAATTCATCAACAGTAACATCATGCTCCTGTGCTATTCCCCAAAATGTATCATTGGGTTGTACGGTTACTGTTGATGCATTCGCCGCTAATCCAAAACCTCCTAAGATTAACCCTAATACAAAAGTCGGTACTAAAATCTTCGAAATTTTTCTCATCTTTTAATCTCCTCCTTTTAAAGTAACGTACAATATATTCCTACCCGTCCTACTAGAGTCTAAACAATAAATTACTAGATTTGATTTAAGTACTAGATTTTATTGCCACTTTAGAGATATTTATCTACCATAAATTCAGTCACAGGTTATGGCAGAACAACTATAGACGAATCTATTAAATTTAATCCCAATATTATAATCCCATATACCCATCAGGAGTATATCTAAATTTAAATATATAGATTATTATAGTAATATATGTAAGTTATTTACTTTATGAAAACGTTTAACACCGGAGGCATTCAAAATGATTCCAACTACTAAAACACTCTTTCCTGAATATTTCACTTCAAAATATGAACTTGAATTAATCTGGAATAATACAAATGATGCCATTTTTCTTATTGCTCCAAATGGTGCAATATTAAAAGCAAACCCGTCATTTGAAAGTTTACTAGGATATTCAGGACAGGAGTTATTTAATGCTCCTATTCCTCCTTTTATTCCTGATCATTTAATTAAACAACAGAAGCCCTTTTTAGATAAGATGCGCAAAGGAGAAAGACTTCATTATTTTGAAACCCAAAGAGTAACAAAGGATGGTAGATTAATTGAAATCGTTTCTTCCTACTGTCCAGTTTTAGATGAAAATAACGATTTATTATTAATTGTTGGCATGTATAAAGACGTGACAAAGCAAGTAGAAGCCCAAAGGTTATTAGCCGAAAATGAAAAGAAATATAGATTTATAGCGGAGAATACTTCAGATCTCATTCAGGTATTAGATGAGTATGGAGTCATCTCGTATATTTCTCCTTCGGTCCAGTCACTTCTTAATTTTGCACCATCAAATTATATAAACAAATATATAGCAGAATGTTTGTTCAGAGATGATGTGCCTCAATTTATTGAACACCTTCATCAGCTACAAACTACTGAAGTACCATTCAAAACAGAAGTCCGGTATTTAAAGGAAAACGGTGATTATGTTTGGATGGAAGTAAAAGCTTCATATGTGCTAGATAACCAAGAGCGGAAAACGATGGTTGTGTCTAGAGACATCAGTGATCGAAAAAAATACGAGGAAGAATTAAAATACCTTGCCTTTCATGATACGTTAACTGGTTTGCCAAATCGCTATCAATTTACTGAACTGCTGAAAGAAGAAATGACTCTTTCAAAAAGCAGTAACCAAGCTATGGCATTAATGTATGTAGATATTGATAATTTCAAGCAGATTAACGATTCTCTAGGCCACTCTGCAGGCGATCACGTTTTAAAGGAATTTTCTATAAAATTGAAAAAATCAGTCCGTGAATCCGATAAAGTTTGCCGCATAAGTGGTGATGAATTTATTGTTATTCTAGCAGCACCTAGCTCAACTGAAGCGGCAATCATGATAACAGAAAAAATTCAAAAAGAGCTTTCTTCCCCGGTTCATATCGGAGAAGATCATGTATATGTTCATTCCTCTATAGGCATTGCTCTATATAATGGAGAGGAACTTTCATCAGAAAACTTAATTAAAAGAGCGGATTTTGCCCTTTATCAAACAAAGGAAAACCAAAAAGGCTCTTATACAATTTGGGAAAATCCAAGGGTTTAAACGAATTCAATACAATACAAAAACACTATGAATTTCTTAATTAGAAATCATAGCGTTTTTGTCATTCTATTAAAATTTTGTACTACTGCTTTTACAAACCAATAATTACTGTCCTACTGCTGGTTTGTTTTCTTCTTCTACTTTTTTCTCTTTTGATAGGAACCAGCCTGCTACCGCGATAAGGACAAGGACTACATAGAACGTAATTTTCCATTCAGGTGTTTTCGCGAATCCAACCGGTAAAATCGCTAAATCTGGGTGAGATAATGTGAATACAGCTAACTTTACTCCAACCCATCCTACAATAACGAATGCAGCGATTTCTAAACCTGGTCTCTTATGAAGTAAGGTTACAAAGTAGTTTGCGGCAAATCGCATGATGATTAATCCCATTAATCCACCGGCAAAAATGACGAGGAATTTACCTCCATCTAATCCACCTATTTTCGGAAGGTTTGTATTGGGTAAAGTAACAGCTAATGCTACTGCTGCTAGGATTGAATCTACTGCAAAAGCAATATCAGCTAGCTCAACTTTGAAAACAGTCATCCAGAATCCAGACTTTTTCTTTTCCTCTTTTACTAGTCCAGATTTTTCTTCTGCCTTTTTGATTATAATCTTTCGGAATATATGATTTAATGCGATAAATAATAGATAAAGTGCTCCTAATGCTTGAACCTGCCATACATCAACAAGGAATGAGATCGCAAATAATGAAGCGAAACGAAATACAAAGGCACCAGCAAGTCCATAGAATAATGCTCTTTTTCTTTGCTCCTCTGGAAGATGCTTAACCATGATCGCTAGAACGAGTGCGTTATCAGCTGCTAATAATCCTTCAATTGCTATTAACAGTAATAATACCCATCCATATTCAAATAAAATTGATAATTCCACTAAAAAAATCCCCCTTTATATAAATAACTAACTCAAAATTGTCTTATCTTATAATCTCTTAAACAATCTTAATAATATCCTGATCCCTGCTCTCTACTCCTTTATTAAATGTTAGTTTTGTATGAAAACGATATGATATCTCATCAGATGAAACTGGGACATCCACCGGTAATTTAAAAGTAAACGATAATTCATTTTCTTCCGTTGAGTTAATTAGCTTTTTGGTGAGAATGGTTGTCGAATCGATTACCTGTTCAGTTTCTTTAGTCTTGTCAATCAAGACTAAATCACTATCAATACGGTTAATCTGTTGTTCCACTGTCCCACCTACAATTTTAAAATATCCAACAATGTTATCTCCTGGACGATAAGTCTCCTTTGGTAAGATTAGGTCTATCCTTGCAGAGCCTACCCCTAATAGAGACATGTATTTCCTTAGTATCAACCTTCCCACCTCCAAAGAAATTATTTGAAGCTAATAATTTTTTCGTCTACACGTCTTTCAATTTTTTCAATCAGGACTTTATCTTTTAAAAGCTCTTCTTTGTTCTTTTTTAAAAGCTCATTGATATTTATTTTTGGTTTTCTCATCTTTTTATCTTCTCTCCTTGTTATATTAAATTGTTATTACTTTACTTAATTTGCCGTTCCATTTCACTACCTTTTTGTCAAAAAAAGCCCTCGTTTATCAAAACAGCTTATGAAACAGTTATCATTTATCCCACAAAAAAAACCTTCACCAAAGTTTGGTAAAGGTTTAATAAACATAAATATAGACCTTTACCTATATGTGGTAAGGTCTTGCTAACAACATTAAGTTGCTAATAAAGCCGAGAGCTTTTGCTCCGAAATGACGACTTTACTATAAAAGCTACTCCCCTTAGGAGATGATATATTCGGCTGTTAAAGTAATCATAATTTATTACTATCAATCTGTCAATTGTAATTTTAATCCTTTTTAAAAATAGGCTTGTCTCCTTTGTTGTTGGGGAAAATGCTCGTTCCATTGCACTTTAAGCACTACTGATATATTTCACATGACAACAAATTACGTAAGACCTACTGTTTACCTTTAATGGGTACTATCCTAGTGGTAAACTTATTATTACATTAAGACTTCATGAAAGAGGATGAATGATGGAAAAATCTATAATCATTGGGCTTGATATTGGGACAACTAGTGTGAAGGCAGTTGCTTTTTCTAGGGGCGGGCGCGTAATCGGAGAACAGGAAATTGCTTATCCATTATCAACCCCCTTCCCTGGCTGGGCTGAGCAAGATCCACTAGAAATTGAAGCAGCTACCATTACTGTTATCCGGAACTTAATACAGCTTCCTACTATCGATGAGAAGAACATCCTTGCCATCGGACTTTCCACTGCTATGCATTCACTCATCTGTATGGCAGAAAACGGAGAACCACTGTCACCCTCTATTACTTGGGCAGATGGTCGTGCGTCATTACAAGCTAATCGATTAAGAGTAGAACATAACCATATTTACGATTTAACAGGCACACCTATTCATCCGATGTCACCTCTTGTTAAACTGATCTGGATGAAAGAAAATAACTATCTTCCCTATCAACAGGCAAGCTACTTTGTTTCAATTAAAGAATTTATCTTATATCGATGGTTTGGGTGTCAAAGTGTAGACTATGCTGTTGCATCAGCAACGGGATTGTTAGATTTACATCATTTAAAGTGGAATAAAGAAGCGTTAGAGTTGGCAGGTGTTTCTGAGGCTCAGTTATTTAAACCCGTTTCACCAACTGAAGTACTAGTTGACCTAGACAAAACAATCGCTGATCAAATTGGTTTGCCTGTCCATATACCTTTTGTCATAGGTTCAAGTGATGGTCCGTTAGCTAACATCGGATTAGGAGCCATTAATCCTGGTGAAGTTGCCATCACCATCGGCACTAGTGGAGCAATTAGACAAATTGTAACAGAACCAAAATCGGATTCCCTTCAACAAACATTCTGCTATGGAATTACAGAGTCTCTATCTCTCATTGGTGGACCAACCAATAATGGAGGAATTGTTCTGCAATGGTTAAAGGAGACGCTTGATATAAAAGAAACATATGAGGAACTGATTTCTGTAGCGGAAAAGGCAGAGCCTGGTGCAGAGGGATTATTGTTTTTACCCTATTTAAATGGGGAAAGAGCGCCAATCTGGAATGCGAATGTACGAGCAAGTCTATTTGGACTTTCGTTACGTCATAAAAAAGAACACATCGTACGCGCAGGCTTAGAAGGAGTCATTTACAGTGTGTTTCATGTGGGTCAAGCTTTAGAGAGGTTAGCAGGAAAACCCACAACACTTCTAGCTAGTGGTGGATTTGGAAGGTCTCCGTTATGGCTTCAAATAACAGCAGACGTGTTTAACCAAGAGGTTCAAGTGCCAATCAGTCATCAAAGCTCTGCATGGGGAGCAGCTTGGATGGCATTGTTTGCAATTGGAGAGGTAACAGACCTGGCCTCCATTAAACAAGCTATTCCTATGCAGGAGAACTATATGCCAAATCCAGATCATCACAAAATCTATATGGATTTATTTAAATTATATCAAGAGCTATCTCATACGACCCATTCAATTTATATGAAGTAAATAATAGAAAAAGGAAATCAACATAGATTGGTTCCCTTTTTCTATTAAGATTCCATTAATTTACCATTAAAAAACCGGCTTACAGCATACCGTTGACTTTGCCATACTTTCATTTAATCTTTTAATCGATTTGATTACAATTTCTTTTTCGAACTCATTTAAATCATTAAAAACCTCTTCAAGATATACATTCATTTCCGTACTTATACTAGTAGCCACGAATTTTCCTTCTGTTGTGAGTGATAAGATATAGGCACGTTTATCCTCGTGATGCTGCGTCTTATTTACTAGCCCCATTCTAATTAATGCTTGAATTTGTCTACTAAACGTGGACATATCAATTCCTAATGATTCCGCAATCTGATTCATAGAAGGTTGATCATTTTGATCAATCTCATAAATAATATGACTGTGAACCGTTGAAATTTCTACGTCACCGACTGTACAACAGTTTTTATTTAAAAGACCAAATCGCCTTGTTAACACATGAAAAATTGATCTATAATTTTCCATTGAATTCTCTCCTCATGTTATTGTTATTAGACTTCCTCAAAGTTAACATAAACTACTTGAAAAATTCAAGTAATCGAGTTAGTGGTCTTTCCTTGGCAATAAAAAAGCACCTGGATTTCTCCAAGCACTTTACGGTGATCTATTTATTTACTATTTTAGTTAAAATACTACTCTTTTTTAACAGGCATTTGGTCTTCGCTCCAAATGGTCGTAGTATTCCTTCCATTTTCCTTCGATTGATAAAGGGCACGATCTGCAAATATAAACAACTCATCAAATGAAGCTGAGTGTAATGGGAACTCAGAGATCCCAATGGAGATGGTAATATAATCACCTGTAACACTTACTCTATTCTCAAACAGTACTCGAATTTTTTCTGCTATACGATGTGCTTCGATTGAGTTGATATCAGGGAGTAATAGTACAAATTCTTCCCCTCCATAGCGGAAAAACAGGTCTGTCTTTCTAATCGTAGATTGAACCACTTCGGAAAACTCTTTTAATACTTCGTCCCCTACTTTATGTCCGTACGTATCATTCACTAACTTAAAATGATCGATATCTAAAACGATGAGTGAAAATAATTTCTTTTCTAAAATCCAACTCTCCATCACTTGGTTAAATTTACGTTGATTCGGTAAATTGGTAAGAGAATCCGTCATAGCTACTTCAGTTAGTTTGTGATTATTTTCTTGAACAGACTCTATCGCAATCAACACACTCTTTGTTAGGATATCCGCTTCCCTATTCCAGTGTGAAAGTGTTTCTGGAATTTCTACTACTTTACCTGCCGCCAATTGATTAACAAGTTCTGATAAATGATTAAACGGTCTAGCGAGCTTTCTTGCAAGTAGTATAGACAACATTAATAAAATCAGAAAAGGTGGCATTACATATAGAATTAATGTTTGAATATGATCATCCAAGAGTACCTCTATATAAGAGACCGGTGTTTGCTGGACAACTCCCCAACCAGTTTCTGGAACATAACTATATGCTGCAAGCATAGCAGTACCTTTTGTATTTGTAACCCGTTGTGTCCCGCTCTCACCTAATAAAAGTTTTTGAACCATTGGATTCGCTGAAACATCCTCCCCTACACGATCTATGTCAGGATGAAAAAGCAATTTCCCTTCTGGTCCTACTACATAATAATAAGATCCATTATCATCTATTAAATCATTTCCGAGTATCTCATTAAGCACATTCTTCTCTTGTAAATATATAGTACCTCCAACCATTCCCCGGTATTTAGCCTGATCATCATAGATGGGTTCACTCATTAATACAATTAATCGCCCGGATGGTGCAATATAAGGAGTGGTTAAGTTGGGTTTCTTCAAATCAAGTACATCTTTCGTTACTCCATTTATGACTTCACCTCTCAACCCCACACTAATTGGTGCTATACTACGAATTAATCCAGTCTCATCCACCCATGATAGTGAATTAAAATATCTACTATTACCCCTTAAAAGCTCTAAATGTTCTTGAATCTCTTCATCACTCATTCCCTCATTACTTGCTAGGAAATTCGATGTTTGTTGTAAACTCATTCTCATAGATTTAAATAATGAATCTACCGACTTACTTAATTTTTCTGACTTGGACTCATTAAGGGTTAAATATGTATTGACCAAAGACCTCTTCTCCGATTGATGGGTTACAAATAATAGGGTAATAAATGTTAGAATCACTGAGACTGACACAAGGCTAGTTATTAAAGTTGTAAGTTTAAATTTTCGATTATATCGCATAGTATTAATGATCATCCTACTCTAGAAGTCTAATTTATGTGTGAAATAAATCGTGTACAGTCCAAAAATGCTCAGAATTAATCTAATCTGAGCATCAATCTATTAACAATACTAAAAAGCACTCTTTTCTACTTTATAGTTTGAATGATTTACTTCTTATGTTCAACTATTATTTTGATGAGAAGATTGGTAATTTTTATAATCTACAAATTTCCTTAGGACAGCCTTCACAATGACATATACTTTTTAAATATTCTAAGTCATAGATCACAAGGTAGCCGTTTTCTATATCAATGATTTCATCCTTTCGAAGCTGGGAAATCATTCGGTTTACTGTTTCTCTTGTAGCACCAATTAAACAACCGATATCTGTATTTGTAAACTTTTCTGTGATTCTAATATGTCCTGCATCTTCTTTCCCAAATGTATTCGACATTCTAATCAGAGTTGAAGCTAGGGCACCATTTTTACCAAAAAACAATATATCACGAAGTTTTACGTGAATCAGTCTCTGCATGAAGCCCATCCATCTCGTAAACTCAACTGGAAAATTACCATCTCTCCATAGAAGTACCTCTAGATCACTCTGCTGAATCACACCTATTTCACAATCATTTACAGCAACAGCACTAAACGTACAGGTGCTTTTGATATAGGTATCAAACTCCCCAAACATATCACCCTGGCCAAAATAATAGAAAGACAAATCCTTACCATCATCAGTCATTTTAGTTAGTTTAACGATCCCTTTTTTGACATAATAAAGTTTGTCAGAAGCATCTCCTTCCCAAAAGAGATTAGATCCAGTTGATACTTTATAGTCATACATGATGTCTTTAATTCTATTAAAATTTTCTTCAGAAAATATTTGCGTATTTTGAATATGATCAGGATTGTTTGTTAGATTCATACTGTTCATTTTTTATCACCTTTTCCTAAGGTTTTCTTACTCTCATTATATGGATAAAACATAATCCTAATAATCAGGGAATCCCCCCAAAACCATCGATATTTATCCTTATTTTTATAACAAATAAGCATAGTGTGACGAATCTAACAGTCAGGGTGTTTTATTCGTCTTATAGTGGAGACATAGAGAGGCGATCAAAAATGGAAATGATAAAGGTAGTTCAAGGAGGTGGGCATATGTTAACAGGAGTCATTTTAGCTGGTGGAAAGAAAGATGAGATCAATGGAACATTAAAGTCATTTTTACCTTTTAAAAAGGAGAGAGTAATTGATTATCAGATAAACGAAATGAAAAATATTTGTTCTGAAATCATGATCATTACCTCATCCCCTATGCCATTTTTATCATCCGTTCCGACTGATATCAGGATTTTAACTGATTATCATAAGGGAAAAGGTATACTAGGTGGAATGTTTTCAGCACTTTCTTTATCAAAGAATCCCTACCATTGGGTTGTAGGATGTGGGATGCCGTTTATTTCAAGCAAGGCTGCCATGTATATGTTTTCTAAGTTAGAGAAATCAGATTCTGTAGCTGTTATGTTAAAAAATCACGTAGGTGAGGAGCCGCTTCACGGGATATATAATGAGACACTATTGTCTCAGCTTCAGCAATTTGATTGGTCCCACGACAATGTCTTAGACTTTCTGAGTCCGCTTCCATACCTTGGGGTTACAGAGGATGAATTTATAGGTATAGGTATAACTCCTTCGTTCGCACATTCTATTAAAAGTGAACAGGAGATCTCGGAACTAGCGGAAAGTAATCTAACTTAAAAAAGATGGGCTATTCTCTTATTAGAGAACAGCCCAACCTATTATGTATAGTGATCTAATTATGATTTATTTGTATGTTTAACGTAATCAATGTTCCTTTCTTCGGTTCAGTTTCGATCTTTAATTTTGCACCTATTGATTTGGAACGTTCTTCCATGCTGAATAGTCCAATCCCTCTTCTTTGGTTAAGGTCAAACCCTTTTCCTTCATCCTGTACAGTCATTTTCACTACATCTCCATCCTCGATGATGGAAACATATGCCTCTTTGACATCAGCATATTTACGTATATTTGTTAATGATTCCTGGATAATTCGATAGATGGTTGTTTCTACCTCATAGCTCAGTCTTTGCTTTAATGTGCAGTCAAATGCAACGGAAATTCCAAAATGGCTTGAAAACCGATTAATAAACGACCGTGTCGCCGGGACAAGTCCTAAATCATCAAGGACAGAAGGTCTCAGTTCCCATGATAAATTCCTGATTTCTTCTATTAACTGTGTAGTCTCATCGTGCATTTGATCTAAGAGAGGATGTTCTAATTCATTTTTTAATCGACTGATACTTATCAGTAGACTATATAGGTCTTGTCCCACCCCATCATGAAGTTCCCTCGATAACCTTTTTCTTTCTTCCTCTTGTAAACCGATCATTTTGGTCATCATGTTTTTAAGCTCTTCTTCTACTCTTTTTCTTTCAGTTACCTCATAACGGATGGACAGAAATTGATATGGTTTACCTTCTCCATCTAAAAAAGGAACAATAGTGGTATCTACCCAATAAAACAAACCGTTCTTGGCTTTGTTTTTAATTTCACCCTTCCATACATGCCCACTTAATATCGTATCCCATAAACGTTTAAAGAACTCTTTTGAATGGTAACCAGAATTAATCAATCTATGTGTTTTTCCTAGCAGCTCAGAGCGTTGATACTTTGAGACCTCACAAAACTTGTCATTAACATATGTAATCACACCTTTTGCATCTGTGATAGCTACGATGGCAGATACATCCAGTGCAAATTTCAAATCGGATAATTCATCGATTGATTCGGACTTTAACTCCTTACTTCCTACTTCCTGATTCATTTCCGAAGAGCGAGGATTATGTAGGTCAAACCTTTTTTCCATGCTGTTCGCCTCCATGCTCAGAATGATTAATCACAATCAATTCCAGCTTCTTAATATAATCTACTATCGCTTCTTGATTCAATTTTGACAGATCATAGGGCTTCCTAAATCCTAACAGGAGCACACCCCAGACATCTTGTTTTAAAAAAATCGGAAAGGCTATAGCACGTTCAAGCTTTTCAGCAAGGACGATTGGAAAGTCAATTGCCTCGTCAATAGATGAGTCGTAAACAACCCGACTACCCGTTTGATATACCTTTCCAGCCATCCCTTTTCCAAAGCGAATCGTCATTCTTTTCCATTTGCTACTACGATTGCCCGCTACATATTTCCAACGAAATTCCTTGTTAGTCCCTTCATAGCAAGCAATGCCAGTAAAATCAACATGTAAAGCTTGATATATTTCCTGGCACGCATTCGTTAGCTGTTTGTTTACATAGGATTCAGTCATTTTCCATCACTCTATTCTGTCAATCTTTAAGAAGACACCCTCTAGCTTATAATCCATAGCTTAACAGACCCTTTTTCACAGCATATTCAACTAATTCCGGCCTAGTTTTAAGCTTAAGCTTTTCCATCACATTTGCTTTATGAGTTTCTACAGTCTTGACACTAATAATTAACTGCTCCGCAATTTCTTTATTCGAAAATCCTTTTGCAATAAGAGTTAACACTTCTTTTTCTCGTTCTGATAAAAGAGAATAGGTGTCAGTGTTAACGCCACTTCTTAAATTATCCACATACTCCTCCATCAGCTTTTTAGTTGCAGAGGGATATAAATAAGCAGAACCTTCGTACACTACTTTAATGGCTTTTAACAGTTCATCATGTGGAGCACTTTTTAAAATACAGCCAGACGCCCCTGTTTTAATGGCTCTAAATAAATACTCCTCATCATCATGCATTGTTAAGATTAATATATTGATTCTTGGAAGCATTTGTTTAATTTCAGCTGTTGCTAATAAACCATCCTTACCATGAGGCATGCTAAGGTCCATTAATATAACATCAGGATTTAGTTCCTCTGCCTTTTGGATGGCTTCATTTCCTTCAGTTGCTTCACCAACAACCTCCATATCCTCTACCGAATTTAATAACATTTTCAAGCCTGTTCTTACAACTGCATGGTCATCCACTAATAGAATTTTGATCAAGCTCATTCACCTCCACTGGATATGGAACATCAATGGTTAACACCGTTTCCATTTCGCTTACTTTCCTTATTTCTAAATCTCCATGTATCAGTAATGTCTTAGCTTTTACTTTTTTCATCTCTACATCCAAATCAATACTTGACTCTTTTAACCCTTTTATATGAAAAGAAATTCTAACACTGCTTTCATCCCAATCAAAAATGATCGTAATTTCTTCTGTTTCTGAACACTTACCTATTATCTTCAGCGTTTCTTGACAGCTTCTAAATAATAACTTCTCACTGAAACCCGAAAATCTAACCTCTGTGCCTATTGAATGAAGTAGGACCTCCGTACCAAACGTTTTAATATAAATAGTAACATAAGCCTTAAGTGCAGAAAACACACCGTAATCATCCATGGATGGTGGATGTAAATCCGTAGCAAGCCACCTTAGGTCGGCAATAGATCGTTCAACCAAATGTGTCAGTTGATTCACTTGTTGACCAATTTCTTGATCTTTATTTTTCATTTCGATAATCTGTAAGCCAGTATAAACACTATATAGAGTCTGGGCAATTCCTTCATGTAACTCACTTGAAATTCGTTTATTTTCTCTCTCAAATGAGTGAATCACTTCTGATAAAGTTTTTGAACTTAGTGGCATGAGCCATCTCTCCTAAAAAATATTTAAATCTCAACCTTAACTTTATCGTAAGTTCCATTTTTACGTTATCAGGGAATACACCGATTTTCACATGATGTTTTCCCCTATATGTAAAATACGAATGTAAACAATAAGAAATGATTTACAAATTTCTTAAGCAATCGAGTTCTTTTGACACGACTGTGATAAACATCACAGTTTGTCGGTGGTTTCTAGATTATCCTTTAGTTAGTCAGTTTTATTACCCTATGTTAGAAAAAGGAGATCGCACATGAAACGAACATTAACCTTTCAATTAGGTCGAATTATTATTGGTGTTATATTTTCATCCCTTCTTATTACGTCCATTGCCACATACATTACCGCCTATAACAAGATTTATGATGCCGCTGGAATTGAAGCATATGGTTGTGCCTATATCACGACAGGCTTACTTAATCCCTTAGATGTTGACCAAATGCTTGCGGGAGATCTTGAAACGAGTGACAAGGTGGGTAGTTCTCTGAATTGGACTACAGCACACAAGGATATTTTTGAAGCACAGTATATAATGAAAATAGACGGAACGCTTATTGCACTAGATGATAACTTGAAAGCATCCGGATTTAAGGTTGGCGATACCTTTAAGTTTGATCAAGAAGCCATAGATATGCTAGTAGAAATGAAGCATCCAACCTATTCACAAGCATATGAGTATGGTGGAATGAAACGTCTATCAGGATATGCTCCTATATATAAAGATCAGGACCCTACAAAAGAAATTATCGCAATCAGTGTTATTGACTTTAATGCTGATATTGTCCAAACACGGACTTGGGATGTAGTAAGTGGCGGACTACTTTTAGGTCTTATTCCGATGCTAATAGCTTCTATTATAACTATATATTTATTGAGAAAGAA
This sequence comes from Bacillus mesophilus, assembly GCF_011008845.1. Taxonomy (GTDB): domain Bacteria; phylum Bacillota; class Bacilli; order Bacillales; family SA4; genus Bacillus_BS; species Bacillus_BS mesophilus. Next base: position 62,082 of record NZ_JAAIWM010000009.1, read on the forward strand.
AACTCAACCAATCTCTCAACTCATTCTTCATGCAAAGGAAGTGGCTTCAGGCAATTTAGCTGTGGACAAGCTTCAGGTTAATAGTAAGGATGAAGTCGGAGATCTAGCAGAAACGTTAAATATAATGACTGCTAATCTTGTTGATATTATTACAGTACTAAAGACTAGTACTCTTCAACTAACTAAAAATACAGAAACGACCTCCGTTTCTTTACAAGAAATGAATACTGCGATTCAGCAGGTTTCAAGCAGTATGAGCGAAGTTGCCATCGACACAGCACAAGGTACGGAAGAAGCAAGTGTAGCTGTTGATACTTTACGCAGCCTTGCCCATTCTATTCTATCCACGAAGGAAATTGCGGAGGCGAGTGTGAAGACGTCTAATAAAACATTAGAGTCCGCTCGTGAAGGTAAAAGTAAAGTAATTGAGATCACAAATAAAATGTCAGGAATTAAAACAGCAACTCTAGAAACAGAACAATCGATTAACCAACTTAATACCATTACTTCAGAAATTAAAAAGATCACGGAAACCATCTATGGCATTGCCAGTCAAACCAATCTCCTAGCATTAAATGCATCCATTGAAGCTGCTCGTGCAGGTGAACATGGTAAAGGCTTCGCAGTGGTTGCAGATGAGGTTAGAAAGCTTGCTGAGCAATCCAATCGTGAAGTATCGACAGTCGAAAAACTAGTCTTGCAGATTACGAAAGGAATTGAAAAAGCTGTACAATCGATTAATGAAAGCAGAACTAGCGTAGAACAAGGCGAACTAGCTGTGAATGAAACGGGCATAGCTCTTGAACATATTCTAAAAGAAGTAGCTAATACAGTGAAAGATATTAATCATATCTCAGAGGTTACGACAAAAGAAGCACAGTATTCAGAACAAACCGTTTCTAGAATAGAAGGTTTAGTATACTCTATTGAAAATATAGCAGCCAATTCACAAGAAGTTGCAGCTTCTGCAGAAGAAACAACCGCTTCCCTTGAAGAAATCTCAAGTAGATCACAAGAAACTGTATTGCTTTCTAATGATTTAAAAGGAATTGTACAGAAGTTTACGATATAAGGACAAAAGGCGCAAGCGTCCCGTTTAGGCCCAACAAGCAAATGTTCCTGGAAGAAAAAAAGGTGATCTTCCCTTTATTCTTCCAGGGTTATTTGACCTAGGAAAAAGTGAACTTCCTTTTTCTTCCGAGGTAGGATGAAATTGCAAAGATCATCGCAATTTCATCTTGGCTGGGCGCTGGAGCTAGATTACTACAAACCATTGAAACAAAGTATTATCCAAAATTTACTTTCCTATTACTCTAAGAAAGGCTGCCCCAAGGGTAGCCTTTCTTAGTTTCTTAGGTTAAATTAGTTGTTTTACATAGACTTTTAAGGGTAATTGCGTGGAATTTCATATAATTGCGTGAGTCCACGTACTTATTGTGTAACCTCTTACTTAATTGGGTGAGTTCGTAAGGTAATTGCGTGAAAACCAAACATAATTGCGTATCTACACATTTCAAAAAATGACCACAGTTTCAACAACTGTGGTTGTTTAGATCAACCATGCTAGAGCACAACGCTCCAGCATGGTTTTTATTTAGCTTGGACGTTAATTTGACACATTTTCACAGAAAAACTTTCAGCTGTGATGAAAGTCACAGAGTGTTCATTCATCCTCCTTTACAATCAAGGTAATCAGTAACTAAGGAGGTAGACACTATGAGTAGCAAACAAAGGCAAAGCAATGAGCAGCCCTACTTAAAGGGGACACTTATAAGCGTTTTTGCAATCGGAATTTTTATATTTATCTCATGGTTTTCAGCCTATATTTTCCATCTAACTCGATAAAGAAAGAAGAAGGTGAATCAATATGCATTTTCATAAATATGAAAAGATTTGGCTCGTTTTTGGAATCTGTTCCTTAATTATATTTTTAAGTGTTGTGGGTGTCGGTGCTTTTGGACATGATCATCAACCTTCAGGAGGAATGGACACCATTGATCCTGAGAAGATTTCTGAAACCCCACCGTTTGACCAACCAGGTGTAAGGAAACTAGATGACGGAACGTATGAAGCCGCTATTGTTGCGATGGCTTTTGGTTATGAACCTAAGGAAATTAAAGTTCCTGTTGGTAGTAAAGTTGTTTTTAAGGTTACTAGTAAGGATGTCATACACAGTTTTTCTATCATTGATACAAATGTGAACATGATGGTAGTTCCAGGTCACATTACCACAAAGGAACATACCTTTACTGAGCCTGGGAGTTATCTGGTGATCTGCAATGAATACTGTGGTACTGCACATCATCTAATGTCAACAACAATTGAGGTGGTTAACGAATGAACTCATTAATTCATAGATCAGAACGAAAATTAGCACTTACTCATATACTCGTTGCTTACTTCGCCTTTCTAATCGGTACTCTCTGTGGATTGTTACAGGTATTTATTCGTAACGATGCACTCAAGTTGCCACCATGGCTGGATTATTATCAAATCCTAACGGCTCATGGCGTACTTCTTGCACTGGTCTTTACAACATACTTTATTTTCGGTTTCTTCCAAGCAGGAATGAGTAAGACACTTGGAGCTTTTGGTCCTAAAACAAAACTATTTTCATGGGTTGGCTTTTATGTAATGACAGCTGGTACCTTACTAGCTATTGCACTCATCGTTGCTGGAGAAGCATCCGTTCTATACACATTCTATGCACCACTAAATGCAAATGGCTGGTACTATGTTGGGTTAGCTTTATTTGTAGTCGGAACATGGATTAGCAGCTTTGCTTTAGTTGGCCACTATCTAGTTTGGAAAAAGAGTCATCCTGGTCAGCTTAGTCCTTTATTCGCCTTTATGACAATCTCTACTATTATATTGTGGATCATTGCTTGTCTAGGTGTCGTAGCAACTGTACTATTTCAATTTATTCCATTAGCCTTTGGCTGGGTAGACACGATTAATGTTGAGTTAAGTCGTTCATTATTTTGGTATTTTGGACACCCACTTGTGTATTTCTGGTTATTACCGGCATATATCGCTTGGTATGTAATTGTTCCTAAAATCATCGGTGGTCGCGTATTTAGTGATTCACTAGCAAGACTTTCTTTCGTACTATTTATTTTATTCTCAATTCCAGTTGGGTTTCACCATCAGCTGGTTGAGCCAGGAATCTCCTCATTCTGGAAGTTCCTACAAACATCGCTTACGTTTATGGTCATCATTCCATCCTTAATGACAGCTTTCTCAATGTTCGCTACTTTTGAAATAACAGGTCGTCAAAAAGGTGCTAAAGGACTCTTCGGTTGGTTTAGAATGCTTCCTTGGCATGACATTCGCTTCACTTCAATCTTTGTTGCGATGTTCTTCTTTATTCCTGGAGGAGCTGGTGGAATTATAAATGCTAGCTTCCAGCTTAATGAAGTCGTTCATAATACATTATGGGTTGTTGGACATTTTCATATCACAGTAGGTACTCCAGTTGCCATGACATTTTTCGGGTTAACGTTCTGGCTAGTCCCTTACTTAACAGGTAGAAAGCTAACAAAATCAATGGAAAAGCTTGCTTTCATTCAAGTAATTACATGGGCAATCGGGATGTTCTTTATGTCAACATCTCAACACATTTTGGGATTACTCGGCGCACCAAGACGTACGGCTTACTCAAACTATCAAGATCACCCTTCTACACTCGATTGGTTTAATGGACTCATGTCAAGTCATGTGACAATGGCTGTTGGTGGAACTATTCTATTTCTGTCAGCAATGCTTCTGATCTTCTTTGTGATTCAGGCCTTATTTATCTTACCTAAGGCAACGAATGAGTTAGATGCAACGGAATTTCCTATTGCTGAAAGTGATATTGAACATACACCAAAGTTCTTAGAAAACTGGTGGCTATGGATTGGGGTTGCACTAGTATTAATTGCGATTGCTTACTATATCCCACTTTCAGAAATGATTCAAAATGCACCACCTGGTTCAAAAGGATTTAAAACTTGGTAGGAGATGATTAGAATGTTTACTGCAGTGTTTGCATTGATTATTGTATGTACGATTGGAATTGTGATTGCGGTTGATCTTGGAGATTCGAAAGAAGAAGTTTAAAAACATCTTTCAAGAATATAATAGGAGAACAAGGGCCAACATTCTGGCTCTTGTTTTTTTGTATTCTGTTGTTTTCAAGTAGTTACATATTAAAATGCTAACCGTTAATATAGTCGCAATACTCTTTACGATAAGGCCATACTATTAACAAATATCTAACTTTCATCCTAAATGTAAATTTAATGTAAAGAATAAGTAAATATTGTTTACATTTGCTCCACATATTATTTACAATACTATAGGTGTTATCAAATTTTGTCGAATCGGAGTGGAACTTTTGGATATTAATACTCAAACCATGCTTTTTCAGTTTATAGGTGGACTTGGTATATTTCTTTTTGGTATTAAGTACATGGGCGATGGATTACAAAACGCTGCTGGTGACCGCTTAAGAGAAATATTAGAGAAATCAACTTCTAATCCTTTTATGGGAGTACTATCTGGTATTTTAGTTACGATTCTCATCCAGTCTAGCTCGGGAACTACTGCATTAACAGTTGGACTTGTAAACGCTGGTTTTATGACGTTCCGTCAAGCCATTGGAGTAATTATGGGTGCAAATATCGGTACTACTGTTACAGCATTTATTATTGGTATTAAAGTAGGAGAATACGCCCTACCTATTATGGGGGTTGGTGCTGCACTACTTTTCTTCCTAAAAGGGAAAAAGACACAATCCTTTGGACAAGTTATGTTTGGGTTCGGTGCTCTTTTCTTAGGTCTAGAATTCATGAGTGATGGGATGAAACCTTTACGCTCACTTGAGGTCTTTAGAGAGTTAACAGTAACAATGAGTGATAATCCAATTTTAGGGGTTGTCATTGGAACTGCCTTTACAGTATTAGTTCAAAGCTCTAGTGCCACTATCGGAATCCTACAAGAGCTATTTGGTGAAGGTGCTATGACGCTTCAAGCTGCTCTACCTGTATTATTTGGTGATAATATTGGAACGACGATCACAGCTGTGTTAGCGTCGATCGGAACGTCTGTAGCTGCGAGAAGAGCTGCTACTGTTCACGTTATGTTTAATATTATAGGTACGGTGATCTTCTTAATTATAATAAAATTATATACACAGTTTATTAGCTACCTACAAGGTGCGTTAGATTTGAATCCAGAAATGACGATTGCATTTGCACATGGAATATTTAATGTTTCAAACACCATTATTCAATTCCCATTTATTGCACTGATTGCATTATTAGTGACTAAGATTGTTCGCGGTGATGATACAACTATAGATTATAAGCCACAAAACCTAGATCCGATGTTTATCGAAAAATCACCTTCAATCGCTCTAGGACAAGCATCAAAAGAGATTGTAAGAATGGCTGACTTAGCAGGTAAAGGGTTGGAGGAGACTTTCCAATATTTGAATACGAACCAAAAGAAGCATTCAGATATGGCCATTCAAATTGAAGAAGCATTAAACAGCTTAGATCGTAAAATCACTAGCTACTTAGTTGATATTTCAGCTAAGCCTTTAACACCTGAGGAAACTGGATATCACGCAACACTTCTTGATTATGTAAGAGACTTAGAGCGTGTTGGTGACCATATGGAGAACATTGTAGAGTTGATTGATTATCGTATATCGAATCGTGTTTCGTTATCGGAAAATGCTATTAGTGAGCTAAATGAAATGGCAAGTTTAACTTTATCAACGCTAAATGATGCTATAAAATCTATCGACACTCTTGATACTGAACTAGCAAAGGGCGTTTTGTCAAACGAGGAAAAAATCGATAAAATGGAACGCGTGTTAAGAAAAGGTCATATTCTTAGACTTAATGAAGGACGCTGTTCAGGTGATGCAGGAATCATATTTGTTGACATCGTGAGTAACTTAGAAAGAATCGGTGATCACGCTGTAAACCTAGCTGAAGGCGTACTCGGATTAAGACATCAAAATTAATAGTAAGCAAACAGGTCAACCAAAGGTTGACCTGTTGTTTTATCTATAGGGGCGAACCCATTCTGCATAGCTCTTCGTTGAATCCATAATAAAGTCATGCTTTTTAAAGAAATGTTCTATTCTTTCTTCTGATTCAGGTTCACTAACCTTTGTAACAATTTTCTTTACACGTAGCGTATGTGCAATCTCTTGTAAGTACGTTAAACAAACAGAGCCATATCCTTGGTTAATCGCATTCCCATTGATCGATTCTAGACGAAGAAGATTTTCACCTTCATTGTAAGTGGCAATTGCCGCAAAATCCCATTCTTCTTCTAGCTTTGTCTCACAATTCTTTACGTACACATTCTGAGATGATTCGTCTCTCTCCCTATAAACAATGACGGGATCGCCTAATTTATCCTTCTCGATCGCTATGATTTTATAATCAAGCTCTAATAATCGATTTAGATTGTATTGTAGATGATCTATCTTCTTTTCTAGCTGATCATTTCGACTCTCCACATCATCAGCTCTTCGTTTTAAGGACATCTCATATTGTTTCCTCTTTGTAAATAACATGAAAAACACCCCCATAAAAATCATACAGATTAAATACCCTTTTATTTATATGGGGAAAGGTTCAGAATATGATAACGAAACTTACATTATTTAAGGGGTCAAGCTAGTCGTACCGCGCTTTCATTAAACGATGCCAAACTCACTCTCTGTTTGTTTATAGATTTCTTCCATTCTCTTACCTTTTGATCTAGCTAGGATTTCCATCCGAACAGATAGCTGTTTCATAGTGAAGTTCATCGTCTCTTCAAAGTCCACTTCAAATGGGGAATCCTCCATCATTCCTTCTTGGTTAAGTTTAATAGCAAGTGGTGTTAACTGCTCCATCTTACTAGCAACCAAGTCAAAAATATGCGGTTGCTCACTAATTAACCGTTGTAAAAGGAAAGTTCCATACGCAATATGACGCCCTTCATCCCTCTTTAATAAACCAATTCCCTGCAATAAGCCTGGCATTGCTCCAGCTTTTTCTAATGATTGATAAAAAGAATAATAGCCTGTTTCAGCTAGCACCCCTTCCACAAACATATTATAAACAGTTGATGCCTCAGCTAACGCTTCAGCAGAATGGTCGGTCTCTAATCGTTCCATAGCAGTCGGAAGAATTTCATTAAATATCGTGTTATACGTTGGTGAATGGTACCTTGTTAAATCTCCATGTTCACCAATTGCATTGAGGACAAGTCGAAAGAACTCTGTATGTTTGGCTTCTTCGAATAAAAAGGTAGTTAAATACATTTCTTCCTCAAGACGCCCTTCCTTTGCAATTACCATCATTAAAGGCAATAGATCTCTCGTTACAGCTTCTTCTCCAGCTTGAAATTGAGAAATTAGTCTTAGAATCGCCTCTTTTTGTTCTGGATTAAATGCAGCCCAATCCTTTTGATCCTGAGTTAGGTCTATATCTGCTGGATCCCATACTCCAAACCGCTTTGCTTTTTGAAATAATCGAAACGGTAATGTATCCTCTAAAAGTCCTCTGCTACTAGTAGTTAGGATTGTTCTTTTTTCCATATAAATTAGCCTCCCTAAACTGTAATAAGCCCTATTCTTTAGAGGGATAGGATAGTTGGATAAATATGTAAGGGCTTTCATTTTATTATAGGGAAAGACTCATAGAAAAATAGTACTGAAAATGTCGGGGGGTGGAATGTCGAATCTTCACAATTCCTTGCATTTGAATATACCTAGTCCTGAAAAAAAGTACACCTAAGGCACCCATTAGCACAATCACCCACCCATAATAAAAGAGTGTTAATCGGTTTCTGAATGATTCCTTCCTAATGTATGGTCCCATCCATCCCCCCTTAACCTTAACTAGTATACCGTGACTAACCGGAAGACAAGCAGTTTCTTACTTTGTTTCTCATTAAATTACTATTTTAGAAAAATAATTTCACTTTCCTATTAAATGTTAATTTTAAAAGAAGCTTAAAAAATATGAGTAGAACAATACTTTTTAATAAGTTTAATTAAACGTTTGTTTAAATGCTCACTCATTATTTTTATACTACAGTAGTTTTAAACCAATAATATATTAGATGAGGTATTCCGTTTATGTAATTTAAAAAGATATAAAAGTTACTCTCTGTTTTGAGTTATAAGCTTGAAAGGTATTCTTCCATTCCTACTTCTGCTAAAATGTCTATATCACGAAACAAGCGAAATTAAATCTAGAAAGGTGTTTTATATGCCATCCTACAAAATTGTCTTCTTAGATATAGATGGAACGATTTTACAACCTGATCATACGATTCAGGATTCCACAAAGAGTGCGATTCAGCAATTACAAGATCAGGATATTGAAGTGTTTTTAGCAACAGGCCGTCCACTTCACGAAATAAAAGAGCTTGGTAAAGAATTAAACATCACATCTTTTATAGCCTATAATGGAGCTTATGCGATCTACGAAAGGCAAGAGGTTTTTAAGGAAACCATGCCTCCTGAACAGATTTATCAATTTTTAGACATTGCTAATCAGAATGAACATCAACTTGTTTTATATACACATGAACAGAATGTATTTACTACTTTTGACAATGACGTTGTCCAACAATTTATTGAAACCTTCCATTTGAAACTGAATGCTATATATGAACCTTCTATTGATGATAAGGTTCTAGGTATTACCATTATTACCGATCAAGATCAGGCTGGGGCTCATTATCAGGATCATTTTAAGGATATCCATTTAACAGTTGTCAATGTAGCAGGTTTAACGGACTGTTTAGATGTCATTAGAGATCATGTTAATAAAGGTGTGGCGGTAAAAGCTGTTTTAGAACGTTTAGGCCTACCTCCTGAAAGCTCAATAGCATTTGGAGATGGAATGAACGATAAAGAAATGTTGATGACAGTTGGTGAAGGATTTGCGATGGGAAATGGTCATCCAGACCTTTTTAAGCACGCAAAGCATCAAACAACTGATGTAAAACATGACGGGATTTTTAATGGTCTTAAATCATTAGGTCTAGTTAAATAATTCATTCATCTTCAATCTGATAGCTCAATTCTTTTCAATTAGTAAACGATGATCGTAGCGTTCTTGTAAGTTCAGGAGTGCTACTTTTTTATTTATCCAAAGTACGAGAATATTGTAACGAAATCAAAAAATAATTACTCTGGTAGGATAAAAAAATCACTTAAAAGAATACTAACTTTGTGTAAACCATAGAGGATGATATTCAAAGAATTTGGCAGACTCCTCTTACATAACAAAATACGTTTACAACAAAAGTTTAGGAGGTTGAATGATGAAGAAAAGATTTACGTTAGTTTTATTGATGTTTGTGCTGATGTTATCAGCCACAAATGGAGTGTTTGCAGCAGAGGATACTTCTAGTAAAAAGGATATCGTTGAGACAGCGGTAGAAGCTGGAGACTTTACGATCTTAGCAGCTGCTCTGGAGAAGGCTGGGTTGGTCGACACTTTGAAAGGTGCTGGTCCATTTACAGTTTTCGCACCGACAGATGAGGCTTTTAAAAAATTATTAAAGAAATTGGACATTACATCAGATGAATTATTAAAAAGAGATGATTTAAAGGAAATTCTTCTGTATCATGTCTTATCAGGTAAAGTTCTGTCAACTGACCTTAAAGATGGTATGACACCGGAAACGTTGGCCAAGAAAACAGTTAAAATTTCACTTGATCCTGTTAAAGCAAATGATGCAAATGTTGTAAAGGCAGACATAGAGGCTTCTAATGGAGTTATTCATGTCATTGATGAAGTATTACTTCCTTAGGATACTGCAGGATAAGACTGAATTCTTAAGGGAATTCAGTCTTTTTTATTTACTATATTAAATCTAAATGTCAATTTTCATGACATCCTTAATAAAAGAAAAATTCTCAAGTTCTTTTTCACTAATGGATAGTCTTTCTTTTAAATCTGTTGTTCTGAGTACATACTCTTTAACTCCAATAAATTCTGATTCACTAACCAAGTAAAACTGTGATCCTCTTTTATATTCCTTAAACCGTCTTTTTAGTTTAAATAACTTCATACTTTTAACCTCATGTGATAAATTTTGGCCATGATTCAAACCGTGACAGATTTTATTATTACAATAAACCATAAAAGAAACAAGAGACCTAATCAGCAAGTGATTAGGTCTCTTGTTCATGTCAGCTTGATGATTTATTTATATCTATACATCGACACCAACTAAATCGCCTTTTTTATCATCAAACTGATTTTGGTCATCATTAGATACCAGTATCTTTTTCTCCCAAACTCGACTCTTCCACCTAAAATACATGATAATTCCTCTTAACCACTCATCAACAATAAAGGAAATCCATACCCCTGCTAGACCGAGTCCTAACGTGATCCCTAAGAAGTAAGATAATGGTACACTAATGCCCCACATTGAGATAAAGGCCATCAGTACTGGAAAACGAGCATCTCCTGTAGCACGAAGTGAGTTGATTACAACAAGATTAAAGGTTCTACCAGGCTCCAGGATTAAGCTTAGAAGCAATAAAGAACCTCCCACTTGGATAATCACTTGATTGTCCGTAAAGATTGATATAAGATGTTCTCTAAAAATGGCAACCAAAACGGCAATAAGAATCGTTATGATGATACTAGATTTTAAACTCTTCAATAGCTGATTATAGGCACCATCAAAATCCCTTGCACCAACTTTATGTCCAATTAGGATTTGAGTTCCCTGTCCCATCGCTAAACCAAATAATAAGATGAATGACATAATATTAAAGGCATAGACACGAGTCGTAAGTGCCTCTGCTCCAATTATGGCAATAATAGCTGTAATGGCAATTTGACTAGTATTATAGATTGCTTGTTCTCCGGCTGCAGGTACTCCAATATTTAAAATCTTTTTAATTTGCTTAATATCAAAATTCAAATAATCTTTAAAGGCGATCGAAATCGGTAATAGCTTATAGATTAGTCGGAACATTAATAGTAACGCGACAGCCCTGCTTACCGCTGTTGCAATGGCAATACCTTGAACACCCATCTCTGGTAAACCAAAGAATCCGTAGATTAGAAGCGCATTACCAACCACATTGATGACATTCATGATAATGGAAACGAACATTGCATCCTTTGTGAAGCCATTGGCTCTAAGAATGGAAGCAAGCGTAATTAATAATGCTTGAGTAAATATAGTTCCTCCGACAATTAACAAATACTGACTAGCATAACCTTTAATCTCTTCAGTTAGTTCGAAAAGATTTAAAAAATCCTCTCTAAAAACAACAACTGCTACACTAACCAAGATCCCAAAAATCAGATTAAGAGTAATTGAGATTGCTGAAGCATTTTTCGCCTCAAGAATCTTTTTAGCTCCAAGATATTGTGAAACTAATACGGCTGTACCAGTTGCAACAAAGCCAAATAATAAAATCGTAAAGAAAACTAGTTGATTTGCTACTCCTACCGCTGCTACAGCATCATCTGATACATGTGAAAGCATAAACGTGTCCGTACTTCCCATTAACATGTGTAGAAATAACTCTATAAAAATTGGCCAAGTTAATGCAAACAATGTTAATGGCTTTGTGATGATCTTTTTGTTGTTTTTAATTTCCATGCTGTTCACCCTTTTCCATTAGAAATCCGAGGAAGAATTAACTCCCTCGGAGAAAAAATTTGAATAAAAATTGTTTGATTAAAAGGATCATTGTCTTTATTAGGCTAGACAATTATACTTAAGTAAGGAAACCGGTTTCTGAAAGTCACCTTAAAAGGACTTCACCCAGAATATTAATCATATATACACATTATAAGTCGTGTTTAGTTCTGAAGCAATGCTTATAAATTTCAATTTACCCCCGAAATGAGGAATCGTTTTAAATTAGAAAAGAACGCATCAGAGAATTTCTTACAATTAGTAGATAATACTAGTAAAACTCACTGGAGGCAAGAAAAATGAAGAAGGTAAGAGTTGGAATTATTGGTTGTGGCTCCATCACCAAAAGTTATCATGCTCCTTATTATCACAATCACCCTAATGTAGAGCTTGTTGCGTTTTATGATCGAAATCCTGAGCGCGCTGAACAGCTAGTCGCAAAATATGGTGGAAAAGCGGTTTCCTCCTATCAGGAAATTACTGAATCCCCTGATATTGATGCAATTAGCGATTGTTCCTCAAACGAGACTCATCATATTATCTCCACCTCTGCCTTAAAGCATGGTAAGCATGTTTTATGTGAAAAACCTTTAGCAATTGGAGTAGAGCAAGCAAAGGAACTCATTAAAGTTCAGGAGGAATCAGGAAACATCCTAATGGTAAATCATAATCAACGGTTCCTTGCATCGCATCAAAAAGCTAAGGAGTTGTTGCTAAGTAACATACTCGGAAAGGTATTAACTTTTCAAACCACGTTTAGTCATCCTGGTCCTGAATTCTGGGCAGCAACCAAAGGAAGTGCTACCTGGTTTTTTGATAAAAACCGATCTGGTCTTGGTGTTGGTGGCGATTTAGGTGTACATAAAATTGATTTACTTCGCTTTTTACTTGATGACGAGATTATTGATTTCAAAAGTTTTGAAGCAACGTTAGAAAAAAAGAAAACAGATGGTACACCAATTGATGTGGCCGATAACATGGTTTGCATCATGAGAACTGCAAAAGGGGCAATTGGAACTGGAGCGTTTAGCTGGACCTATAAAAATGGAGTAAATAATAAGACGAACCTTTACTGTGAGTTCGGTACGATGGAAATTGATCCTGACACAGAAAACTGCCTTGTTATTCGTAAGGGAGCAGAAAATCCTCTTATATTTACTCAAACTGAACTTAAAAGCTATGCTACTAACAGTATAGACACATTTATTCACTCCATCATTAACAACACACCACCACCGGTAACTGGTATTGATGGATTAAAAACAATTGAGGTACTCGGATCATGAATCTAGTGTAATAGAAATTATGATGGTATAAACATATTAACCATAGTAAAACGAAGAGAGTACGAGTCTCCTTCATTTTATTATGGTTTTTCTAAATTATGGGCAAGATATAAAAACAAAATTCTTGAAAAGGAGGATTTAAAATTGTATGTCCAAAACAGAACTTTTAAAAAAGATTGATCAATTAGATTCGGAATTAATGGATTATATTATACAATTTTGGGTTAACTATAGTCATTTTGGAACATGGCAATATTGGATAACAGTGGCTACATTTATTACTCCTTTAATCATTGCCATTATATTTATTGATAAAAGAAAAATCTTCCAAATAGCCTTCTTCGGCTATACTTTCCATGTAATATTCATGTATCTTGACGTTTTTCTTTCTCGATTTAATTTTTGGGATCATCCTTATATGCTAATTCCATTTATTCCTCTGAGTATAGCAGTGGACGGTGCTCTTATTCCTATGATTTTTATGCTTGCCTATCAGTTTGCGATAAATCGAAAAAAGAACTTTTTTGTGGTTACCGTGATTACAGCAATTGGAGTTATAGGTATGGCGTGGACTTGGACACTTCTTGGTATGTTAGTTCTAGATAATGGGCTAAACTTATTCCATGTTTATCTCATGGATATTGGCACTGCTTTTCTTGCCTATGGTCTTACAAACTTCTTTCTAAAACTAAAGGGTAAGTGAATTCGTAGTTTAAACCGATAGGAAAAGAGGACGTTGCAATTGCAACGTCCCTCGTATCATTTTAATAAACACCACGAATATATTTATGAACCTCGTTCTTATAAAATTGTTGAATTTTTTTCAGTTCCTCTGCAGAGTAAGAAGGAACATTAAGAGCACCTAAATTATCCTGTACTTGCTTTACATTTCTAAAGCCTGGGATGACACAGCTAATCTCTGGCTGATCAATAATCCAGCGAAGAGCCGCTCTAGTCATATTAACTCTATCATTAGCAATCCAAGCAAGGTCTTGACTTAATTTCACACCACGTTCGAATTCTAGTCCTCCAAAGGTTTCTCCCACATTAAATGCTTCACCATTACGATTAAATTTGCGGTGATCATCCTCTTCAAAGGTTGATTGAGTAGTAAATTTCCCAGTTAATAGCCCACTTGCTAGTGGAAGTCTCACCAGAATACCTACACCCTTTTCAGAAGCATATGGCAGTAGCTGTTCTAATGGCTTTTGACGTAACATATTAAAAATAACCTGGATCGCACTCGCCTTTGTTTCATTGACAACATACAATCCCTCTTCAACTGTTTCTACACTCACACCGTAGTATTTAATTTTTCCTTCTTTTATCAAATCCTCAAGAACTTCAAATACATCACCCTGCTTGATGATTTCAAATGGTGGGCAGTGGACTTGATACAAATCAATGGCATCACGCTTCAAGCGCTTTAAGCTAGCCTCGCAATATTCACGTACCTTCTCTTTTGAATAGGTAGTAGGATCATGAATGTCTCCCATACGGCAAAACTTAGTAGCAATATGAATCTGATCTTCTTTACCCTTAGTGGCCTTTGCTAGTAGCTCTTCACTATGTCCATCGCCATATACATCAGCTGTATCAAAGAAGTTGACACCAGCCTCCATCGCAACCTGTAAGCCTTTTAATGACTCTTCATCATTTACTTTGCCCCATGCTCCGCCAATTGCCCATGTTCCGAAGCTTAATTCACTGACAGATAAATCCGTTTTTCCAAGCTTTCTATATTTCAAAATAAATGCCTCCCTCGAAATGAATTCGTCTTTAGTTCAATTCTTTATTTTGTCTGATTGAAGCCATTTGCTTCAATTACAGTTTTATACCAAAGTGCACTGTTTTTAGGTGTGCGCTTAAGCGTATCATAGTCAACGCGTACCATTCCAAAGCGTTTTGAATAACCATATCGCCACTCGAAATTATCCATTAAAGACCATAGGTAGTAACCTTTTAAGTTAACTCCAGCATCAATCGCATCTTTACAAGCCTTTAAATGCATTTCAATATACGCTCTGCGGTCTTCATCATTTATCGTACCGTCTTCATCAACCTGATCTTCATAGGCTGCACCGTTCTCCGTAATGTAGACAGGAATATCGCCATAATCTGCTTTTATTCTTTGAAGAGTATCAACTAACCCCTGAGGCTCAACTTCCCAATCCATAAAGGTAACAGGTTTTCCTGTCTTTACAGACTCTACTCCGAGGAAACCTAATTCTCCTTGTGTACCAGGCTTATTTGTGGAGATCGAATAATAATTAACACCTAGAAAATCCGTAGGGCTAGACATCACTTCAAAATCTCCGTCTTTTATATAATCGAAGGTTTCAAACTTTGAATAGATATCGACCATGTCTTGTGGATAGGAACCTTTTAAGACAGGATCTAAGAACCAACGATTTGAAAAGCCATCCTTTATGGCTGCTGCCTTTTTACATTCCTCATTATCTTCAAGTGGGTATGTAGGCTCGATATTTAAAGTGATCCCGATTTCTCCACCTTTTGGTCCTAGCTCACGAAATGCCTGAGCAGCTTTACCATGTGATAACAACAAATGATGAGAAGCTTTTAAATGTGAACGGAAGTCTACATAGCCAGGAGCAGCGTTCCCTAGGGAGTACCCCTTATAGGAAACAACCCATGGCTCATTATGAGTGCCCCACTTTTTAACCTGATTTCCTAGTTCCTGATATAAATAAGTGGCATAATCAGTAAAATAATCAGTCATATCTCGGTTCATCCAGCCTCCTTTATCCTGAAGAAGCTGAGGCAAATCCCAATGATATAAAGTTAAAAGAGGCTCAATTTCATTTTCTAATAGACTATTGATAAGTCTTTTATAGAAGTCCAGCCCTTTTGGGTTCGGCTTTCCGGTGCCCTCCGGGAAGATCCTCGACCATGCAACTGAAAATCGGTACGATTGTACTCCAAGTGATTTAATAAGTTTTACATCATCATCATATAAGTGGTAATGATTGCAAGCAATATCACCATTTTCTTTATTTCTTACCTTTCCAGGAATGCGACAAAAGCGATCCCAGATTGATTCTCCTCGTCCATCTTCCTTAACCGCACCTTCAATCTGGTAGGATGAGGTAGCTGTGCCCCATATAAAATCTTTAGGAAATTGAATCATTGTTAACTCCTCCTCTTTTTAATCGTTATTGATATTTATAAACTAGATTTGGTTATTTCTCATTAATAGATTTACGTATCTCTTGAGCACTTAACCATTGTCCTGTTGGACCATCGTTATCAAACAAAGCCAGTTGAAGAGCACCCGGTTGAACAGTTTCGACTTCATCCCATGCATCTGGACCACCTAGGTCTGTTTTTAACCAGCCTGGATCTAGACTGTTAACCAATACACCTGTATCCTTTAATTCAAAGGCTAAATCCTGTGTAAACTTATCTAATGCTGCTTTAGATACTGCATATGGACTAAGATTTGGTTGATCCTTAATTCCTGAAGTCATATTAATAATTCGACCATAGCCATTGTCCCTCATAGCAGGCGCAAATGCCTGACATAATTGGATCACACTATAAAGATTGATTTGTAAGAGTCTATCAAAATCTTCAATCTTGAAATCCCATATTGATTTGTTTGGACTTTGGATTGCTGCATTATTGTAAAGTATGTCTATTCTATTATGTTTTGCTTTTACTTGATCTACCATTTTTTGAATGTCTTCTTTAGACGATAGCTCTCCTTCAATTACATCTACGTCTATATTAAAAGGCTTTAGTAATTCAAGTGTCTTAGACGTATGATCCTTTTTTCTACCATGAATAATCAAATGACAGCCTTCCTTTGCTAGTGCTAGTGCAATTTGCTGTCCAATACCTCTACTTGAACCTGTAACTAATGCTAACTTACCTGTTAATTTTTCCATTTTTGCTCACCTCTTGGGTATAATATGTATACATTTACTTGACTCTACCATCTTGGAAACCGGTTTACTAACTTGTTAAATTTTTTTGTAGCTTATATCAACCTTAAAATATGTCGATCTTCGTTCCAGAACACTGCTAAGAATAAGCCTATTATATAAACCCTACCCTGCTAATTATTTACCCCTATTAACTAGATCATTAAATTCATTACAATAGATAATGAAAAAGGATAGAGTTTGATTCAAACTTTATCCTTTCACTATTTATATTATCGTAATTGTGTTCTTTTCTTTACTCCACAAGACTCTCTAATCATTAACTCAGGATCAACGAGAACTGACTTTGGTTCGGTATTTCCATTGATTAGGTCGATTAACATATACGCTGCTAGCTTGCCAAGCTTTTCCTTGTCTTGCTTTACCGTTGTTAGCTTAGGATCACTATATCTACATGCCTCTATATCATCACAACCGACTAATGCTATATCCTCAGGTAATCTTAAACCATGCTCTTTAATTGCGTTCATTGCACCAAGTGCCATCATATCCGAAGCAGCATAAACCGCTTTTGGGTAAGGCTTTTTAGCTAGAATACGTTTCATTGCCTCATATCCACTTTGCTCATGGAAATCCCCATACTGGATCCAGTCTTCATTGATTGGAATCCCAAATTGGTTCATCGCGCTAAAGAATCCTTCCGTTCGAACCTTAGAGATAGGAGAATCCTTAGTGCCTGATATATAAGCAATGTCTCGAACAGAATTTAGATATAAATGTTCAATTACATTAGCTGATACCTTTCGGTTATCTGTAGCAACATAGCTCGACATAGGCCCTGTTAGAGGAATATCTACCCCTACACAAGGTATTTCACTTTGATCTAAATCATAGATGGCACTTTCAATTTCTTCACCCGCAATAATTAAGCAGCCATCCACATGAAAATGTCTAGCACGAGGAAGATAATCATCTTCTCTCTCTTTGTTGAATTTTTCATTACTGAAAATCAGAATATCATATCCCATATATCCAACGGTTTTTTTAAATGAATTAATTACTTCGTTAAAGAATGGATGATTAAGCTCTACATTTATTTTCCCTGCATAAATTAAGCCAATCAAATTGGATTTTTTGGTAGCTAACGACTTTGCTGAAAAGGTTGGCTGATATCCCGTCGACTCAATAATATTCATTACTTTTTCTTTTGTACGAATACTAATACCATCATAATTATTCATGATCTTTGAAACTGTAGCCGGTGAAACGCCTGCCATTTTTGCAATATCTCGTATCGTTAATTTCATTGCTTTATCCAACTCCTGCGCATGGGAAACGTTTTATTGAAAAAACAGTTCACTAGGTTTTGTTTTATTTTCTTCTGTCTACTTTAGAATAATGTAATCTTGTTAAAATATCTACAATCCCTAACAAAATAGTTGATATTTCGATCTACAATACTACCTGATCCTAAACGTCAAACCAATTATTACGAATCGTTTGCTTGTACCAGTAGAAGCTGTCTTTCTTAATACGCTCAAGGGTACGGTAATTAACAAAGACAATTCCGAAACGCTTGCTGTATCCTTCTGCCCATTCAAAGTTATCTAATAGAGACCATGTAATGTAGCCTTTAATATTTACTCCTGAATCCATACTACGTTTTAAGGCAGTTAGATGTTGCTTAAGATAGTTAGTACGACGATCATCTCTTACTCGACCATCAAGTCCAGGCTCATCATTATAGCAAGAGCCATTTTCAGTGATGTAAATTGGAACCTCACCGTATTGTTCAGTAATGTAAGTTAAGACATTATAGAAACCTTCAGGATAGATATTCCAACCAATATCCGTTTTTTCATAGCCCATATCTACTTCTTCTATATCTAGGTTACCGTGATTTTCTTTGTATCTAGCAACGCTACCTGTGTAATAGTTAATTCCAACGAAATCGATTGGTTGTTGAATTTCTTTCATATCACCATCTAAGATTGGAACTGTTACACCTTTTGTAGCATACCAATCTACCAGGAATTGAGGGTAACTACCTTTAAATACTGGATCGAAAAACCATTCTACGAATTCTCCTACCCCGCGGCGACAAGCATCAATATCTTCTTGCTTGTTACTAAACGGTTCTAACCAAGTAGTGTTAGGAGCGAATCCAATTTCTCCATCTAGTCCAAGTGCTCTAAATTTTTGAACGGAACGACCATGTGCAACATGTAAATGATGGGCAATATTTACGGCTAATTGTAAGTCTCTGTTTCCTGGTGCATGAACCCCGATAAAGTTTGATAAGAAAGATACACACCAAGGTTCATTGAATGTAATCCACTTTTTAACTTTGCTGCCAAATTCCTTGAACATTACCTCTGAATACGTAACAAAGGCATCAATGGTTTCACGATTATCCCAGCCACCTTTATCTTGTAAAGCCTGTGGTAGGTCCCAGTGATATAACGTAACCATCGGTTCAATTCCGTTTTCAAGAAGTGAATCCACTAGTCTATGATAGTAATTTAAACCTTCTTGGTTTACTTCACCTGTACCAGTTGGAAAAATTCTTGGCCATGCTACTGAGAAACGATAGAAATCAATACCAAGATCTTTCATAATCGCAACATCTTCTTCATAGCGGTGGTAGCTATCGCAAGCGATCTCTCCACTATCACCATTTAGAACTCTTCCAGGTGTTGCACTGAATGTATCCCATATTGAAGGTCCTCTTCCACCTTCATTTGTAGCTCCTTCAATTTGATAAGAAGCAGTTGCTGTTCCCCATTTCATATTTTCAGGAAATTGTATGATTGCCATTTTGTAATACCTCCTCTAGTAGTACATACATCTTTATACATTATGCTTTCATTTCATCTAATTTTTTGATCAGCTTATGAAACGTACCGTACATACTAAACGCCAGTAAGCTTCCTCCTATTAATAAAAAGAAAGGAAAATAATAAGTAATGACGAGCGTTAATAAAATCATTCCTATAAAAAGTACCGTAAAGTTCATATGACTGATTGATAAGAACAGAGAATTCTTTAATGTATGGAATATTGATAATTCATAATGGACAAGTACAAAAAACACATATAACGTCGTAAAGGCAACAATGATGCCAAAAAAGAACAATAATGCTACAAGTAAGCTTCTACCGGTGAATTCATTTTGAAAGATTATATAGATGTCCAGATACAAAATTACGACCGCGATAATCCAAAACAAACCGATCACAAAGCTTTTCTTGAAATTCTCTTTGAATAGCTGAAAAAAAACATGGAAGATTCCAACATCGAATCCTTCTCTTATCCATTTTCTAACTGTGCCAAACATTGCTGTGGTAGCTGGAAAGGCCGTTATGACTGGTAGACATAACAAGGCCCACATCACATTTAGTAAAAAGAAATAGCTGAAAACAGTCAGGATTTGATTAAAGGTATTCTTATGTTGTTCCATGTTGTCACCACTTTCTTAAGTTCATTACTTATTATAGCTTCACTTATCTTCCCTCTTAATAGGTGAAGCTATTTACATATTAATTACTTAACCGCACCTTCAGTTAAACTTGCGATAAACATTCTGTTTAATAACAAGAAGATGATAATTAATGGAACAGTTGCCCAGAATGTTCCTGAAAGAATCATTCCATTATCACGTACATAGTTATCAATTAATCCTCGAAGTGCAACCTGGATTGTATGAGTTTCTTTTTCACGTAAGACTATTAATGGCCATAAGAAGTCATTCCACACGTACATGAACTTGATAATAGCAAGTGTTGCAAACGCTGGAATAATAACTGGTACAGCAATATTCCAATAAACACGGAAGATTGAACATCCATCAATCTTAGCAGCATCTACTAACTCGTCCGGAACATTACTACTAATATACTGTCTCATCCAGAAGATTCCGAATGCATCGATTAAGCCTGGAACAATAATAGCTTTCAGATCATTTAACCAGTCTAGTTTCGTAATGATAATATATTGTGGAACTAATCCAAGCTGTGGTGGAATCATCATTGTTACTAGAATGAAAATAAATAAGAAGTTTTTCCCCTTAAAGTTTAACTTTGCAAACGCAAATCCCGCTAAAGAACAAAGGAATAATACTCCAATTGTAATAATCGATGATACTAAAAAGGAGTTCCACATTGCTCCAAAGAAATCAATCGTATTTAGCACGTTTGTAAAGTTAGTCACTAACGCATCACCAGGAAGAATTGCTGGTGGAATTCGATTGATAACCTCATTTGAATTGGTTGCCATTACGAACATCCAATAAAAAGGAAATATGGATAGGACAGTAGCAATGCCAAGGATAAAATATAAAAATACTTTTGAAAAGACAACTTGTTTTGAATAACTACCTTTACTCATGCCAAAGCCTCCCTTATCTTCCTAAACGATTCGCAACGAAAACGTTGATCGTAGAAATGATGATAATAATTAAGAATAGAATGATCGCTGCTGCTGATGCAGTACCGAATGCCATATTTGTAAATGCTTCACGATATAGATATAGTACGACTGTTAATCCTTCTTCACGGTATGTTCTTCCTACTAGGATTAACGGCTCTGTAAATAACTGCAGGGCACCAATAGTTGAAGTAAATACAGTTAGGATAATTATCGGACGTAGTAATGGAATGGTAATGTACTGAATCTTTTGTCTTGTAGATGCTCCATCAATCGTTGCTGCTTCATATAATTCATTTGGAATTGCTTGAAGACCAGCTAGATAAATGATTGTGTTATATCCAATCCATCTCCAGAAAACCATTGCGGAAATAGCGATTTTCACTCCCCACTCACTTGTTGTCCAAGCGTGAGGCTCAAAGCCAAACCATCCAATAATAATATTGATCAATCCATATGGTTGATCATTAAACATGATCCCAAATACGATGGCTACTGCTACTGTTGAGGTAACATAAGGCATAAAGATGGAAACACGGAATAAGCCCTTAAACTTAATAATTGCCGAATTCAAGGTATATGCCAAGATAATCCCGATAATTAACTGCGGTAAAGTACCCATTACCCACATAATCATCGTGTTGGATAGCGATTTCCAGAAAAGTGGGTCTTCTAGGATCAACCGGAAGTTATTTAATCCTACAAACTCCATTTCTCCAAATCCATTCCATTTTTGAAAGCCTAAGTAAAAACTAAATAATATTGGGAATACACCGAAGATAGCAAATAATATAAAGAACGGTGATATATACAAGTAACCAGAAAGTGCTTCTTTTGCACTTTCACTTAAGGATGACTTCTTCTGATTCATTGCTTGTGGTGCTGTTTTATTTTCAGCCATGGTTTTTCTCCTTCCATAGAGTACAAGCGGCCTATGAGAATTTCACCATAGACCGCTTGACCATTCATCCTTATTGTCTTCCTAATTGTTGCTCGATACGCTCTACTGCTGCATCCCACTCATCTTGTGGATCTGCATCAGCAGTTGCAACGTTCGTAAGGGCAGTAACTAACTCAGTGTTAACGATCGCATAGTTTTTACCCATATAAACAGGCTTTACACTCTTAGCAGCTTCTGCAAAGATTTTAGCAGTTGGTTGACCGCTGAAGTACTCATCAGTTTGAGCTAAGAAATCTTCATTTTCATATACATCTGGTGTTGAAGGGAATAATCCCATTTCTAAGAATGAACCTAATTGACTTTCTGGTGAAGTTAACCAAGAGATAAAGTCAAATGCTGCTTGTGGATGCTCAGACTCAGCAGGGATTGTTAGGTAAGAACCTCCCCAGTTTCCAGCTCCTTCAGGAATAGAAGTTAATGACCATTTTCCACCAGCGTCTGGAGCATTACCTTTAACTACACCAAGCATCCAAGCAGGTGCACCTGGCATTGTTGCATAAGAACCATCAGCCATTGCACTACCCCACTCAGGAGTCCAAAGACCGTTTTGACCAATTAAACCTTCTTGAATCATCTTAGTCGTATAGTCGTAAGCTTCTTTTACAGTGTCTTCGATGATTAGCTCATCTTTTTCATTAAAGTACTGTTGATCTTGTTGGTCACGAATTGCGTTAAATACTAACTCAGGAGCATCTGCAATTGGCTTACCAGTTTTTTCTTTAATTGTCTTTGCTACAGCATAGTAATCTTCCCAAGTGCTAAGTTCACCAGCAAGTGCTTCTGGATCAGTTGGAAGACCAGCAGCTTCAATTACATCTTTACGGAAGAACATTGCAGTAGGACCAATATCAGTTGGAAGACCAATTTGGAAATCTCCATCTACGTTTTGCGCAGCTTGCCATTTCCAGTCAAGGAAGTTTCCAGCAACTTCTTCTGCACCATATTCATTTAAGTTATAGAAACGATCTTGTGCTTCTTTAAACTTTTCAATTTGGCTTACTTCGATCATCGCGATATCTGGAGCACCGCTACCAGCAGAGATTGAAGTGAAAAGGTTGTTGTGAACGTCGTTCATTTCACCTTCATTTAACTTGATTGTTACATTTGGGTTTTGCTTTTGATACTCATCAATTAATGCTTGGTAACCAGTTGAACCGAATACCCAGAAATCTAATGTTACTTTTTCGTCTCCACCAGCTTCTTCTTCTTTACCAGCATCTCCACTACAAGCCGCTAATGTAAAAGCCATGATTGCAGTAAGAAAAATTGCTAAAAACTTTTTCATGTAAGTACCCCCTAATAATTGTAATTGACCTAAATACTTTTATTTTTATTTCGGTATATATGAGATCACTTGGTGATCACACATCACCTCCTAAAAATGATTTTCCGAAACCGATTTCTGAAATCGCTTTCTTTTAAACTAAAAAATTTATTTTGCTATATTAATAGACTTTGATGCAACTTTCGACTAGATGATTTCAAGCGAAAGCGTTTTCGTAATTTCATCTTACTCCTTCAAATCCTAAAAATCAATATAAATTTTCCTTAAATTTGATCATTTTTTCATAATTTAATCCAATTTAAGAAAACGGTTTCTATTTATTTCAGTATCCAAACATGAAAGAATCTCTATAAAGCCTTGATGAATCAATATTCTCTTCTTTATGAGCCATATTTCTCCTCCCACTTATTGGCGATTAGAAAATCTTTTATTATCCCCAAGGTAATTTGAATTGAACACCATCTTAGAATTACTTAGCTATCTTAAACAAAATTAGCCACTTTGTATTAGTTAGACCCATTTTAAAAGGTTAGGTTCTCTATTTCTAAGAACCTAACCTTCATGATTAAACTTGAAGAATACTTTCTATTTTAGAAACTGTTTCTTCTGATAGCTTCACACCTGAAGCTTTTACATTTTCCTCGATTTGCTGTGGTTTACTTGCACCTACTAAGGCACTAGCCACGCTTGGGTGACGAAGAATCCAAGCCAACGCCAACTGCGATAGTGATAGATCTAGTTCTTTCGCTAATCCCTCTAATTTTTCCACCTTCATAAGAACGTCTTCCTGTAAATAAGGATTCATATACATATTAGAGGAAGGATCTGTAGCACGACTTCCTGCAGGTAAAGATTGCCCACGCTTATATTTCCCTGTTAAGACTCCTTGAGCTAGTGGAGAAAATACAATCTGGCTGATTCCGTTCTTTTCACTTGTAGGAATGATATCGGTTTCAATATAGCGATTAAACATATGATATTGTGGCTGATTGACAACAATACGGTCTAATAAATAACGATCAGATACTCCGAGACCTTCAACTATTTGAGCAGCTGTCCATTCACTTACCCCTACATACAACACTTTACCTTGACGAACCATATCGTCGATCGTACGTAATGTTTCATCAATCGGAGTTTCTGGATCATAACGATGACAATAATAGATGTCTACATAGTCCATTTGTAATCTCTTAAGACTAGCGTGTAGTTGTTCGAACACATGCTTTCTAGATAAGCCACGATCGTTAGGTCCCTCTCCCATTGGCCAGAACACTTTCGTTGCTAACACATAAGATTCACGTGGGTATTTAGCCAGGGCTTCACCTACAATTTTTTCTGCTTCTCCTGTCACATATACATTGGCTGTGTCGAAGGAGTTAATTCCAAGTTCATAGGCTTTATCAATGACTGCAGCTGCTGTATCTTTTTCTGTTGAGTTACCATAGGTAAGCCAGCTTCCTAGGCTGATTTCACTTACCTTTAAACCGGTTCTACCTAATCTACGATATTCCATATGTACCTCTTCCTCTCTTGGTATAAAATCTTGATTAGTTTAACACTTTCTTTATGAGTTAGTCTTGTTTTATATTTTTCACAAAAAAGAGACATAGAATTTTAAAGATTCTATATCTCTTTTTGCATTCTTTTTTTATGAATAAGCTCGTTCCATTGCGCTCCAGACACTACAGTATAATTAAAAATTATCATGTTTCTAAAAAATCCTTATCTTAAATTAGGATAACCTTGCTGTCTTAAAGCTTCATATACTAGTATGGCAACTGTGTTGGATAAGTTAAGTGAACGTACGTTGACTGTCATAGGGATTCGTAAGCATTTGTCTTTATATTTGTCGATTACTTCTTGAGGAATTCCGTCTGTTTCACGTCCAAAAATGAAAAAATACTCGTGATCTGATTTACTGTAGTCAAAGTCTGTGTGTCTTCCATCACCGAAATTTTCTATGAAGAAAAAATCCCCGATTGGATTCTGCTCATAAAATTCATCTATTGAATCATAATAGCGAACATTTACTTTATCCCAAAAGTCAATACCCGCTGCTTTTAACATCTTTTCATCTGTTGAAAAACTAAGTGGACGAATTAAATGTAGGATGGAATCCGTTGCCGCACAGGTTAATGCTATATTAGCTGTATTTAAGGGTATTTCTGGTTGATATAATACTACATTTACTCCCATTGTGTTTCACCTCTTCTAAACCTCTTAGAATGCTAGTAATATCGCCATTATATACTACTTTAATCCTTAAATCACTAGAGACATGTAGCTCTATAGTAGTGAAACTGCATAAATACTTTGGTAAATAGAAATAGTATATTTACTACTATACTGAGGTGAAAGTTAATGCTTACTACTACTACTATTTTTAGAGTGGGCACATGAAAGAGAATTCTGTGTTTTTATTTGCTCTTATTCTTTGGTGGGTCTTCCTGGTATTCTATATGTATTATGAGGGGATATTTAATTTGCTTAATTACTGAAATACCTACCTTCGTTATAGTAACGTAATATAAAAAAACAAGCCAAATCCATTGGTATTTTACTCCGGAGGATTTGACTGTTTGGTTTTATTAGCTACGAACAAGTATCACCATCTACAATTTAAATCTTCCAACTGAATTGATTAAGTCATTCGCCATTCCGGAAGTCTGTTCAGATACTGCACTTACGGTTTGCATGGAGGCAGTTGTTTCTTCAAAGGATGCCATCATTTCCTCTGCACTTGATGCGGTGGTTTCTACAATTGTTGCAAGGTTGTTAATGAGCTTTACGATGGCATCAGATGTTGCCACTTCATCGCTTGTAATATCATTTATTTCATTAATAGATACTACAGTAAGATCTACTGCTTCTAAAATCTGCTGTAGTGAGAAACCTGCTATTTTTGCAACTTGCATTCCCTCACTCACAATATTTCTACTTTCTCCCATTGATAAAGCGGACTTTTTAGTCAACTCTGCAATTTTCTTAGTTAATAAGGAGACTTCACCTGCACCATGATTTGATTCCTCTGCTAGTTTACGCACCTCGTTTGCTACAACTGCAAATCCTTTTCCGTGTTCACCAGCACGTGCTGCTTCGATAGAGGCATTTAAGGCTAAAAGGTTTGTTTGTGCAGCAATAGACGTAATTGTATTCGTAATCTGCTCAATTTCTTTTGAGTACACTTCTAATTCTGAAATTAACTTCTGCGTTTCTTCAGTTTTAATTTCGATTTCGCCCATTTTACTTACAGTTTCCTCAACCTTATCTGCACCATCTTTTGCAGATTGCATTGTATTCTCAGAACTTACCTTCCCACTACGTGCTTTTTCCTTAGCCAATTGGATAAGAGATGAAAGTTGAATGAGCGATTGAGAGGCTTCAAGTGTTGCATTTCTTCCGTTTGTTGCTTCCTCTGCAACACCCTGTACCACTTTATTTAAATCCTCAACGGTCGCCGTAACTTCCTCAACAGAAGCAGATGTTTCTTCAGAACCTGCACTTAGTTCCTCAGATGATTTTCTAATTCCTCCAACAAGTTCGTGCATTTTTATATTCATTTGATTCAATGATTGAACCAATTCTCCCACTTCATCATTACTTGTTACCTTTAAAGATTGTTTAGACAGGTCGCCACTTTCAATCTCTTTAACTCTTATACTTGCCTCGACAATAGGCTTACTTGTTCGACGAGCAAAGAAAACAGAGATTAAGGCTACGATTAGTGCCGAAATAACCACCAAAATAAATAGCTTCAACACTAATGCATCAATCGATTGTTTTGCTTCTGCCTCATCAATTTCTGCTACAATCACCCAGTCTAGTCCCTTTATGTCTAGAGGTGCATACGCACTATATACATACACATTACGATAATCTTTTATTAATTTTACATTCGTTTCTCCATCTAAAGCCTCACGTGTAGCCACCGTATCTATTTGGTTAACTCCAATGTCAGGATCCTCTGTAAAAATAGAATCTGAACGCATAAATTGATCTGCTCCAACTAGATAGGTCTCTCCTGACTCTCCCATTCCACTTCGTTCAGACATAATATTCTGTATAGCTTCATCTGAAATTTGGAGAGCAACGACTCCTAAAAATGAACCATTTTTATCTTTTACTGGTGATGCTATAAAACTAGCAAAAGCTTTGGAAGGCTCATAATATGCATAATCTTCTAATGTGGTGTTTTCTTTACCGACTTCAAAGGCTTTAGCTAAATTTGTATCTTTCAAAGAACCATCAACAACATTTTCTCCGAAATCCGATTCATTAGCTGCTGTATAGACAACATCTCCTACATTATCAATTAAAAACAAATCATAATACCCGTACTCATCTACGAAATACTTTAGGTTCTCTTGGTATTTAGCGTTTATTTCCTTATACTCTTCACTATTGATCCCATAATTCTCAAAAACAACTTTGTATTCGGCCATTGCATCAATAACGTCATCTCTTTTCGCGAGAATAGAAATATCTGCAAAACGTTCTTTAAAATAGTTTTCAACTTGTGTTTTCTTGATATCTCTAACAGCAGATAATTTACTTTCCTTCTCCTCTTCTATTGCTGTAGAGGAACTCGATGTGCTAACAACCCCCAACACAGCTAACGGTATTAGACTTATAGACAAAAAGATAAAAATCATCTTAGCTGTTAAACTGATTCTCTTGTTGTTTTTTTTCATTTCGAAACCTCTTTTTCAATGAATTTAATTAAGACTACGCTCTATGACTGCATGTGACGATTTATGTTTATCTAGAATCTAGTTCCCATCAAAAATGAGGTTTAACCTGGTTAATTCAATGATTTCTTTGACTGTTCCATTGAGATTTTTCAAAATTACTTTTCCGTTAGTTTGTGCCACTCTCTTTTTACAACCAACTAAGACTCCTAAACCAGCGCTATCAATATAATTAAGAGACTGTAAATCAAAACAAAAATTTTTATAGCCTTCTTCGATAGACTTTATGATTGTTTCTCTTAAAATGATGGACTCTTCCACATACATATTTCCTTCTAATTTTATATGGACAAAGTCATTTACTACTTCAGTGTTCATATTCACGTTTACTTCCTCCTATTTGCTTAAAGAGAGTCACTTGATTTCCCTTTTTATTATATTCAACTTTATCCATCACTTTTTTCATTAAGTAAAGTCCTCTCCCGGACTCTGACCACAAGATTTCATCCATTAGTTTTTCACCTTTGACTTCTATTTCTTGTAGTGATGATTCAACGTCAAATCCTTTACCGTTGTCTTTTACGATAAGTTTTACGTACTTCTCATCCTTAGTTATTTCTACCTCGACTGCTTCAGACACACTTATAGCATTGTTAATGGCTTCATTAAATGCTACTTCCACCAAAATATGTTCGTCAGGTAAAACTGCCTGTAACAATCTACTAACCCGATTTTTGATATCAATTATTACTTCACTATTTCCTGTATTAAAACAAGTTTTCATTAATGATTCTTCTTGTTTTCTAAAAAATCCCCCGTTGATCAATTTAGTCATTTTTCATTTCTCCTATATTTCCTTTTTTAATCAGCTCAGGATCTATTGAGGAATGTAATCAACGATTCATTTTCCATTGTTTAGTCAATTCGATAACAAACAATCCTAGCGTATCTGCATTACTATTACTTTTTAACCACTTTCATATAAGATCAAAACCCTAGGAACCTTATTGGCTTGCCCTCATTGTATGTAATCAGGATAACTCTTAAATGGGATATGTGAAATAGGAATTGGTTCCTATGCTATAGGATAAGTTGAACAGGATTAGAGGAACTCAATAGAGCTCAATGCGGGACAAGATCTAATCCCTATTAATAGGGTGAATTTCAATATTTTTATATAAAGTTTTGATGTCATTAGAAAAAGCTGCCCTTTGGGCAGCCTCGTTAGTAGTTTTATATTTCAATAGTTGTTTTATATAGAGTTTTAATACTAGTAGCATAAGATTGCTATAAAAATGCGTGGTACCTTACACAATTATTAGTATCTGATTTTCTAGCTCAACTACCTTCTTTATTTTACCAGTTGGCGAACTAATTCTCGATTACGTTGCTTGAATACTTCGTTGTGCGAAGAAACCATAGCGAATCCGTTTGCATCTGGTTGAATATATTGCTTTGCCTTGTTCACTGCATTGGCAGCATCTTGGAAAGCACCGGCAATTAAATGTAGTTTTCCGTCATGCTTTAAGATATCACCAACTGCAAAAAGTCCTTTAACCGAAGTCTCACTAGTAGAGTTCCCAGCTATATAATAATTGTCTCTTAGTTCGATGTCTAACTCACTATTTTCTAATAGAGATGCATCCTGTTCAAAGCCATGGTTAATTAAGATCTCATCAACACATAGGTGATCAATTTCACCTGTTTCAGTATTGGTCAGTTCAACACGTTGAATACTTTCCTGATCGTCAGAGGCTATTAGCTTCGTAATGCTCGTATTGAATAAAACATCTGCGGAACTATTCAATAACTGTGTGACTTGTGCTTCATGTCCGGACAATTCTGACTTTCGATGAGTGAGATACACTTTTTTAGCAACAGGCACTAATTCGTTTGCCCAATCGACAGCCGAATTTCCACCACCTGATACGATTACGGTCTTATCCTTAAAGTACTTTAACGATTTCACTGTATAATGGAGGTTAGATACCTCATATCTTTCTGCTCCTTCTATATGTAGCTTTTGTGGTTTTAAGATCCCACTTCCGACCGCTACAATTACAGTCTTCGAATAGTGTATAGTACCAGAAGCTGCCTTCAACAGAAACATTCCGTCACTATCTTTAGATATAGAAGTAATTCTCTCGTTTAACACAACAGTAGGACTAAAGGTTAAACCTTGTTCAACGATCTGTTCAATCAACTTAGCGCCTGGAGTAGGTGTTAGCCCTCCAATGTCCCAAATCATTTTTTCTGGATATATATGAACTTTTCCCCCTAAGTAAGGTTGAAACTCAATAATTTTTGTTTTCATTTCACGAAGTCCGCTATAGAAAGCAGAATAGAGACCAGCAGGGCCACCTCCGATAATTGTTACATCAAAGTATTCCACCTGATTCAAAGTAACCCCTCCGTTAATTGGCATAGTTTATAGTTGTTTCCTTTTTTAATCTAATGCCATTGCCGCTCTTTGTAATGAGACTTATTTTCACTACTTTCATTGTACCTCATAATGATAATGATTATCAATACTATTTACATAATTTAGATAGGAGGCTAAGGTTTTGTTTACTGTTGTAAAAAAAATGCTACTAGTCCTAGAAGGAACTAGTAGCATTTTTTTTGGTTATATAATATAAAACTTCTACTCTACACTCTCAACTAATTCTGTCATCATCTCTTTATTCATCGGACCAATAATCTTCTGCCTAATAATCCCTTTACTGTCAATAACATAGCTAGTTGGGATCGTAATTGCTTGATAAAGCTTTCCTATCTCCCCTTTTGGATCAAGACCAATCGGGAAGGTTAGTCCATAATCGACCACGAATTCTTCAATACCATCTGTATTTTTCTCTGCATTCGTAAGATTGATCGCAAGGATTTCTACTTGATGATTTTGATGCTCTAGATAAAAATCTTGCATGTGTGGCATTTCTGCTTTACATGGTGGACACCAGGTTGCCCAAAGATTCAAAATAACCTTCTTACCTTGTAAATCTGATAATTTTATTGTCTTTCCATCTAGGGTTTGTGTTTCAAAATCAGGAGCCTTATTTCCCTGCTGTAGCCCTGTAATTACCTCATCCTGAATTTCAGTCGTTGAACTCACCTCAAGGTCCTCCGGGAATTCATCTGCTGCAAAATGGGTCGTATAAATCCCCCATCCAAACAATCCAACTAACCCTACTATGACAAGAGCCTTTCTTGACAGCAATCCCTTCACTCCTTATCCATATTAGTAAATAACTACTACTTCTTTCGATCCCAGTAAAAAATAGAAATCAAAATAGCACCTACAAAAAACCACTGTTCGAATGTAAACATTAAAAATTGATTTCCACCATGCTCTAATAATGCAAATGATAAAATCATTCTATAAAAGGAGAATATGATGATGATCGTGAAAATTCCTTTTAAAGAGAAAAGGTATTTTCTATAGTACCCAAATAGGAGTAGAATGATTGTTCCTACTGCGTTTAGTAGATGGTAGAGAAGATTATTTTCCAAAAAGAATATTGCTAATATATGGTACCCACTTAGGACAACAAAAATAAACAAAATTCCAGATTTCCATACTTGCAAGCTAGAATGATTGAATGTTTTGGCCTTCACTAGAAAATTAGTAATCGAAAAAATAATGGCAATGAGGAGCCCGTTACTTCCACCTGTAAAATATAATAGCGATAGCGGACTTTTTATAACAACCGTTGGCTCCAAGAGTAGCAAGCTACCTTTCCAGACAATAAATCCAAGAAACACACTATTGGAAATTAGTTCAAAGACTTTTTTACGTAATTCATTTTCAAAAGTAACTTTCATATAGAAGTGAACGACTACTAAGCCCAATATAATAGCTATTCCTAGAAGGAACCATTTTAATAAGATCGCGATTGAAGCTATTTGGATGATTTCCATAAGTACCTCCGAGGAGTATAGTGATTTATTTTATCATAGCATAGGTAGTGTATAAACAGTGCTTGTTAAACATTATCTCAGTTACATTACATTGGTATCGATTTTAATGTTTCACTCACACAGATCATTTATATGCAGGCTGGGTTGTTTAGCAAAATAAAACGGTGCATTTCCCAGTTTGGAAAACGCACCTTTAATTTGTTTTAATGATTCGTGGTTTTGGACTTCATTCTTTAGATAGTTTATCCATTATTGATTATGATTTTCAGCAGCCATGGCGATCGCTTTGGTTTCATGGACTGTACCGAAAGGATGCTCAGGTGGAGCATAAATAGAATACAGTTTTATTGGTTTATTCCCCGTATTAGTTAGATTGTGCCATTTTCCTGCAGGTATAAAAATTGCATAATCTTCATAGGCATTTTGCTGAAAATCCAATCTATCCTTTTGATCGCCCATTTGAACCAATCCTTGACCTTGTTCTATACGAATGAATTGATCAAGGTTTGGATGGCTTTCTAAACCTATGCTTTCACCAACATTAATACTCATTAAGGTTAGTTGTAAATGCTTTCCGGTCCATAACGCCGTACGGAAATTCTTGTTTTTCTTCGTAACCTCCTCCATATCTACTACAAAAGGTTGTTGTCCATAATCATTTAAACCACTGTTTCGATAATAATAAGGGTTCCAGTTGTTATAGCTCCAGTTGTAACTATTCCAGTGATTTAAGTTTCTGTTAGTATATCCCCAATTTTCATAACTAAAGTTATTGTTATGCCAGTTGTTAGGCATAGGATGATGCCATTGATGCTCCCCATACGAATTACGGTACAAATCGTTCTCCTCCATTATCTTCATATTTTCTCAATATCTTATGTAGGTAAACTCCTATGGGTAATCAAATAACGAAAAATGGGTTAGATGTCTATTAACTTGAATCACATCTAACCAGCATTGTATTAAAGACTTTTTTTGAATTAGTCGCACTTCATTATATTAAGCAGATCAAGTTTAAGTTAAGTTGGAACTTTCTCTACCTAAATATGTTTATATCGACACATCATCGGATTTCCAATGAATTAAACCACTGTAAACTTGCACAGCACACCCTACATAAAACATAAGATAATTTGATAGTTAAACAATAGGAGGACAAACACATGTATTCAAATCATTCTGGACCGCATTACTATGAATATGATCGTCTGCCAACTAACTTTCAACTTATAAATGATATTCAGAAGGCCATTCATGGAGAGTATAGTGCGGTGGCTTGTTACAAGATTTTAGCTAATATGGCACCAACACGGGATGAAAGGAACAGAATTCTTGAGATAATAAAGGACGAAGAACGCCATCTCGAGGAATTCAGCAGAATTTATTTAAATTTAACCGGAAAAGACCCATCTTACAAAATCGTAGAGGAATGTCCTGATAAGTATAAAGCTGGTGTGAAATTTGCTTTTAAGGATGAACAAGAAACTGTTGATTTTTATTTAGATATAGCAGATCAAGCGAATGATTCAAATATTAAAGAAAGATTTCGACGCGCAGCTGCAGACGAACAAAATCACGCTGTATGGTTTCTATACTTTTCTACCTACCACAAGACAACAAACACGAAAAGGCAGCTTCAAAATTTCGGTGCTAAAGCGGCCTTAAGTGCTACCGCGTTCGCTTTACCTCAAATGTTAACTTATGCTCTTCAAGACGAATACTTAGCCCAAGCGAGATATGATGACATTCTTTCGAGCTTCGGAAATATTCGGACATTTTCACGAATTAAAGAAGCTGAATTGAGGCACATAAATGCTCTGTTACCACTTTTTTACCGGTATCAGGTACCAATCCCTGAAGATACATCGCAGTCATTCATTACAACTCCAGAAAGTATTAAGGCAGCCTATGCTGCTGGGGTTCAGGGGGAAATAGACAATATCTCTATGTACGAAAGGTTCCTTTCCCTTAGTATTCCGGATGATGTTCGTTTTGTATTTTCTCAACTACGTAATGCTTCTTTAAATCATCTTTCAGCATTTGAAAGAGGCCTTGCTAGAAATGTTTGATTTTCATACAAGGTTGTTATTTTTGTAATATCCAAAAAGCCAGATTTTCACCTCAGTTGTAAGGCGGCGCTATTTTACATGAAGAGATTCGCTCTTTTCTCATATTCACCCAATCAGTGAACAACTAAAATTAGGGGATAAAAGCAAGTAAGTATTCCCTTATACTTGTCAAAAATTGATAAAAGCTAGCCTCCAGTTAGAAGCTAGCTTTTTTTCATGTTATTCAGTTCATCTTGAAGCTGCATGGTCCTTTTAGCATTTCCTTGGGCAAAATTCTCTAATCGATCCTTTAATTGTTCATTATCATTAATTCTTTCTGCAAGGTGTATATAGGTTCTCATAAGGTCATTTTCTTTTTCTAGATTGGCTTGTAGTATTTTAGAAAGTCCTTCTTGATCAATTGCATCATCTAGGGAACCATCCCGGTCAAAATCTTGATTATGATCCATTTCTCCACCTCCATTTTACTAACAGTATTTACAAAAAAAGAAGTCGTTACTCACTGTGAGAAACGGCTTCTTTCATTTCTTACGTTCGAATTTTTCTTTACAGACAATCAAACACTTCGTCACTCACCTGAAACTAAAAAAGAAATAGCAAAGACGTTGAAGAAATACAAAGGTTTCGATTTGGAACTATTTTTCATTCAGATCGAGATGGAAACAAATTGCCCTATCCTTTTTCAAATCTTCCTATCCTTTCACGAATAAAATCAGGCACAGGCACTGAGGATTTAGTATGGGAATCATAACTTACATATACAATCTCACCTAATAAAATCAGCTCCTGATCTTCCTCACGTGTAATCTTAAAAGCCATAGTAAAGCTAGAGCGCCCCATTGATTTCATACAGCATGAAACATTTAGCCAATCACCCAAAGTAGCCGAGCTCTTATATTCTAGTGTGGACTTTACTACGACAAAATCAAATTGATTATTGGCAGTTAGCTCTTGCATATTAAGTTTGAGACCCTCTTCGAAATACTCACTTACGGCAATATCTAAATAAGTTAAATAATGTGCGTTAAACACAATTTTTTGCCCGTCTATTTCTGAGTAACGGACTTTGAGACGATGAGTAAACCGATAGTGTTCTGTCATTTACTAGTCTCCTTTTGACGGTTTTAGATTAATTATATTATATTTTAAGAATTCTTATAATTAAAAAAGAAAACTTTCATTAATAAATGGCAATCTTCGTTCCACTGCAAAGGATAAGTCTATACGTTTTTAAAGGAAATCAAAAAAAAAGACTTCTTCCCACTTAAGAGAAGAAGTCCTTAGTTTATATTATTGACCTTGACCTAGTGAATATCCAAGCTCTCCGTTAAATGTGTACAAGTTCTCTGTTTTGATAAAATCTAAATGAGCTTCTTGTATACGACTTAAGAGGCTTAGGATATCGCCATTTGAAATGCTTTCTGTGCCTTCGCTTTTTTGGAAACGACAACGCCAATGGTCTGTTGTAAATGTTTCTGGGAAACCGCCCGGATATACTTTTACACCACGGTTTGTGATAACAGCTAACCTAAATTCAGGTCCAGCAAGTTCTTCTAGTTTTTTACCGATTTCATCTGGTGAATGTTGATTATTAAATAAGAAAACGTCAACTCCGTCTAGCTCACGAACGATCTCTCTGTTAATTCGATCACTTGCAACTGGTGAAAGTTTAAATTCATTTTCATTGTTTGTTTCGCTATTGTTGTAAACGACTGGTTTAAATGTCGTTGGTTCTTGCCCTAATCTTTCGATAACAGCTTCGGCAAATTCCATTGTTCCAACAGACGCTCCACCTTTTGCAATATCCGCTGTATTCACACCATCTTCTAATGTTTTTAACCATGCATTATGAATACGTGTTGCCACGTCTGCTTGCCCAATATGAACTAACATCATGATTGCCCCATTAATAAGTCCTGATGGATTAGCAATTCCCTTACCTGCGATGTCAGGAGCACTTCCGTGGATCGCTTCAAACATTGCGACATGATCGCCGATGTTTGCTGAACCCGCTAACCCTACACTTCCTGTAATTTGAGCAGCAACATCAGAAGCAATATCTCCGTAAAGGTTAGGCATAACGATAACATCAAAGTCTTGTGGCGTGTCTGCTATTTTAGCCATACCAATATCAATGATCCAATGTTCTGTTTCAATTTCAGGGTATTCTACAGCGATCTCTTTGAATACTTTATGAAATAGACCATCAGTTAACTTCATGATATTGTCTTTTGAGAAACAAGTTACTTTTTTACGGTTATTTTTTCTTGCGTATTCAAAGGCATAACGAATAATCTTTTCTGAGCCAGGTCTTGTAATTAACTTTAGGCACTGAACCACTTCTGGTGTTTGCTGATGTTCAATTCCAGCATATAGATCCTCTTCATTTTCACGAATAATGACAAGATCCATGTTAGGATGTTTTGTTTTAACAAATGGAGCATAAGAAACATTAGGTCTAACGTTTGCATATAAACCTAACGTCTTACGAATCGTTACATTTAGACTCTTATATCCCCCACCTTGTGGTGTAGTGATCGGGCCTTTAAAAAATACTTTATTACTTCTAAGTGAATCCCAAGTTTCATTAGGAATCCCAGTTGTATTTCCTGATAAATACACCTTTTCACCGATTTCGATAAATTCAGGCTCAATCATAGCACCTGCATGTTCTAATATTTTTAGAGTAGCGTCCATAATTTCAGGACCAATTCCGTCTCCTCTTGCAATGGTGATCTTACGTTTCTGTGTCATAATATCTTCCCTTCTGTTTTTATAAGTATTATTAAGGATTACAGTTCGCACATTGTGATGGATCCGCTTTTTCCTTACCATTTGGATATAGCTTCTCTTCGTTTTCCCCACATTTTCTACATGTGTATAACTCACTTTTCACTAATTTGGTGGGAAGCGTACACCATTCACAAGGCAAGCCTTTTCTTCTTTCCACTAATTCAAATCCTGGAAATGAGCACGTTGGACAAAGGTTATAAATTTTTTCGATTAGATTTTGTGTGGCTTTTTCAATATTCTTCATTCTTGTTGGATTGCAAAACGCCCGCATATCTGTTTCAATCCATACATTCCCGCTTTTTGATTTTCCCAAAAGCGAATGAACTGCTGTTTCTAGATCTTGATTATTATTTATTCCTTTTATTATCTCATCTTGGTTTTTCGTTGATTCATGTAACTTAACAACTACAGCATGTTCAGGAAATCCAATAGATTCACAGAATTCAATGGCTTCTTGTACACTTGCTATTGGTTTATGATTAAAGTTTGTATCTGTTGTGGAAGATTCACCAAAGATTTCCCAATCATTTTCCTTATCAATCAATAAAACAATTTCTGTATTTAAAGGTAAGAACGGGACATAAGGATGGGGTCCAAACGTACCCTCACTTGAGATCGCTAAAGTTCCCTTAGTTAAGAGTAGTGCTTGTTCAGCCTTAAGCTTTGCAGCATCTAACTGACTGCCGGGTCGTTCAACATCTCTTGTGAACGTTCCAAAACAGTCTGTATTAAAGTTATTAGGTATGTAAACGGAAATGCCTAGTTCTCTTTCTAATAAAGGCATCATTACCTTTTCTTTTTGGTGCATAGTTGCCAAAATGCCAACTCGATGATGAAAAAAAGAATGGACGATTTCTTGTTTGTTCATTTTTTCTCTCCCTCACGAAATTGATCATACGCTGAAAACCAACAATCTTACTCCAAAAAGATACTAAACTATGTACTAAATTCCCACTAAATCTAATTCGCATTCTTCTGAAATCACATGTTGTCCAACATGACGTCCAAAGTTATTTTATCTGATTCAATAAATCCATTTAACTTCTTACATGAAAAAAAGGTATATTGCTTAGTCTCGTCTTCGAGCTAGGTAATATACCGATTTATCCATTCTTTATTTCTTATTAATGAGGGGGACAACCTTTTCAGGTAATCAATGTAAATTGATAAGCTGCTAAAGTCTTTCCCTAAATAAGAAATTAAAATAGTATCTATCGAATCATTCTTTTCATTTAAAAACATACCTTGAATTCAACTTGGTGTCAACAACCAAGGACCAAGTTTTTGGTGTAAATATCGCAGACTGTATACTGGCATTTTTTCTAACAAGTCTTCCATGATAAAATAGACTAGAGCATGATTATGCGTTTTTACTGATGGATGAAACTTTCTTCCCTTTCAGTCGTAATATCTAATAGAAAGTTATAATAGGAGTCGATTCATTTGAGAACATTTTTGAACTTCTTTCTTCGTTCCTCGTTGGCATCCGGTTCAATCGTTATCTTTTGGCTGATAAGCTTTTTCGGGTTCAGCCAACCGTTTCTTCTATCCAGTGGATTAGCGCTTGGTGGTGGTGCAGTGGTCTATTTTGGAGTAAAAGGGATAACTACTCAGCGTTATTTACGTCAGAACAGGTTGACTCGTAAGGAATATGCCTATATTAAAAGTAACTTAGAACAAGCAGGTATAAAGATAAAACGACTGCGAAAATCCCTATTAACCATTCGTACAGTTTCATCGATCAAACAAAACATCGAGATCTTACGTGTTGTTTCTAAAATATATTCAATTACCAAGAATGAGCCAAGACGATTTTATTTAGTTGAACCATTCTACTATTCTCATTTAGATTCACTGCTTGAAATTAGTGAGAAATACGCCTTTCTAGCAAATCAACCAAGGAAGAATCATGAACTAACTGAATCATTACGAGATACACAGCAAACGATGACCAATCTAGCAAAAGTCATCGATCAGGATTTATATGACATTCTTGAAAAAGATATTAGTCACTTAAAGTTCGAATTAGATGTGGCCAAGCTTAGTATTGATAAAAATAAAAAGTAAGTGACGTGGAGGTTCTAATAAATGAGCGTAAACAATCGACTAAATGATTTACTTGCGACTCCGTTTGGAGAAGAGGAACTCGTGGTTCAAAACACATCAACTCTAGATCAACCTAAAAAACTAATTGATGTTTTACCAGAAGAAAATAAGCAAAAGGCCATTCAGATTGCCCAACAAATTGACCCGAAAAATCATCAATCTATTGCACTCTATGGATCACAAGCACAAACTAAATTGGTGAACTTTTCTCATCACATGCTTGATCATGTACAGAAAAAGGATACCGGTGAGATTGGTGTAATTATTGGCGACCTTATGAAAAAACTAGAAAAAGTGAAACCTGATGATTTAAAGCCAGCGAAAAAGAATATGCTTTCTCGTGTGTTTGGCAAAGTTTCAAATTCCGTTCAAGAAGTACTTTCACAGTATCAAAAAACGGGTGCTCAGATCGATCGAATCAGTGTGAAATTAGATCATTCTAAAAATGATTTACTTCAAGATATTACCGTACTTGAAAAACTTTATGATGAAAATAAAGACTATTTCCATGCTTTAAATGTCTACATCGCTGCAGGAGAGTTAAAGATTGAGGAATTAGAAACAAAGACAATTCCTGAGTTAAAGAAAAAAGCAGAGGAAACACAAGATCAAATGGCTTACCAAGAGGTAAACGATTTGATTCAATTTGCTGAACGTTTGCAAAAACGTACACATGATTTAGTGTTAAGCAGACAAATCACGATTCAAAGTGCCCCACAAATTCGCTTAATACAAAGTGCCAACCAAGCACTAGTTGAAAAAATCCAAGCTTCCATTACAACAGCAATCCCTCTTTGGAAAAACCAAGTGGCCATTGCCCTTACCTTACTGCGACAAAAGGATGCAGTTGAAGCACAAAAGCTAGTTTCTAAAACAACTAATGACTTATTGTTAAAAAATGCCGAAATGTTAAAGGTGAATACAGTAGAAACGGCCAAGGAAAATGAACGAGGTCTAGTAGATGTTGAAACCTTGAAAAAGGTCCAAGATCACTTATTATCTACATTAGAAGAAACACTGCGAATTCAGGCTGAAGGTCGTGCAAAACGTCTACAAGCGGAAAACGATCTAGCCCTAATGGAGACGGATTTACAGAAGAAGCTTGCGAGGATTGAATAAGCAAAACCAATTAACAACAATATGAGCTCAATCACAATAGGGTGACTGAGCTCTTTTTGTATGCTTCCATTAAGAATAATGATTATTTAATCTCTTCTTTTCGAAACAAAAAGATAGAAATAAAACCAGAAAATATGGCTCCTCCAAGGGCAATAAAGAATTGCGTTTGACTTGAGATTTCAGGATAATTATTTGTAAGTATTCTCAATCCGAAAAAATAGACAATAACCATAATAGGGATAATGAGTATAAGCTTTTTCATGTGTTGGCACTTCCTTTTTCTTTAAAGCCTTCTTAATTATGTTAGTAAGTTTACCATCTATATTATACTAATAGTAGTCCCGTTTTCCTTGGATTTCTTGCATTTTAAGAAGATCCTTCTTATCAAAACGCATTCTATTCCTTATATGAGTTTGACCAATTCCGATTCGAAAGTACGTAAAAATGGGAGTCTAATCCTCCCTTCTTCATTCAAGCATACCTTTGTTTATAAGGCTAGTCTGGAGCTAATTCTACCAATAGGTGATGGTATCAACTGTTCCTAAAACGATCATAATCAATCCAGCAATCCTTTGTACGTAATGCCCCACTTTTCTACCCTTCTTTTTAATTACTTTTCCACTTAAATCGAAATACCAAATGACTAGTAAGGCTAATAATAATGGTAAGCTAGTTCCAATCGCAAATATACCTGGTAACACTACGCCATATGAAGTAGAAACTACCATTGGAATAAGCGTCACAAAAAATAAAATGAACATGGTAGGACAAAATCCTAGTGAAAAGCTAACTCCCATTAGGAAGGCACCGAGACTCCCTTTCTTACGCTCTGGAGGTTTTAAGATGTTGAAATTCCACCTTATAGTTAACCAGCCAATCATAAAAAACCCTATCAAAATGAGCATGGGTCCAATCAATTTTCTTACCCATGGAAAATATAACGTAAGT
The DNA here is from genome assembly GCF_011008845.1 of Bacillus mesophilus. GTDB lineage: Bacteria > Bacillota > Bacilli > Bacillales > SA4 > Bacillus_BS > Bacillus_BS mesophilus. Next base: position 103,264 of record NZ_JAAIWM010000009.1, read on the forward strand.
GACTGTTGGAATTCACTTCCTAATACCCACACCAACACTCCTAGCACAGAGAATACCGTAATCTTCCCTAGAGTAAAGAAAAAGGCTTCCTTCCATGCTATTTGGTCTTGAATAGATCGATTCCCGTAGAGTGTAATGGCTCCCAAGTTCCCCGTAAATTGACATGGTGCTAAAGCTCCTACCAAACCCAGTACAAAAGCTGCAATAAGCGGAAAACTTTCAACTTGATAAAAAACGTTTAAAAATGGCTCACTAAGCAGATGATTGATATTACTAAAAAATTCGTACATCCTTAAGCTCTCCTATTCATCATCCTCTATAAGATCTATCTATACTGATAAACAAAAATGGACGCAGAACATAATCTATCTGACGTCCATTTTTATTTATACAACTTGACTGTAAATTTGATCGAAACCATACCGTTCTACAAACTTTGCAAATGGCTCTCTCTTTTTTCCATGTTCTTGGTATAGTTCAATAATTCTATCAACGGTTTCATATAACTGTTCTGGTGTTAATTGTTCCTTAAATAATGTCCCGACTTTAGCATTTGTCCCTTTTGCTCTTCCACCAATATAGAGATCATAGCCATCTTTCATTTTCATTACACCAATATCATTGACTAAAGGTTCACCGCATCCTACAGAACATCCTGTATAGGCAGGACGAAGGGTGAAGGGCACTGCTCTTCCAGCTAGTAAACTATTTAACTCCATAGCTACCGGCATTCCCTCTTCTTCAGCACCCTTACAGAAATTGCAGGTTCTTAGACTTTTAATATAATTCCCAACAGGATAACAAGAAAGTCCAACATCATTAAATCTTTTCTTCACATCATCAAGTTGGCTTTCAGGAACCTCTACGTATAGCTGTTGAAAGGTTGTGATTTCTAGCTCTTCACCATCTTCTAAAAACTCAGCTATTGTTACAAGTTGCTTGGAATTAAGTTTAGCACCAAAGGAGATTCCACCATTTACTGCTACCTTTATTTTTGTTTCAATGTCTGACATAAAGCACCTCTCCATAATTGCTATCTTAATTTATATGATAACACATTTTAGGAAGCTATTATTTAGTAGGAGAAAGCTCACTTTCCGTTACCCATTTATGATTTTTAATCTCTTCTCCTCCAGTAGTTGAAGTAAAGTCAATCATATATACAGTGGTTTGTTCAGCGGAATCTATTGTTACGGTTGCACCTTCCATTCCCTCCATATGGTCTGCGTTCGTCTTCACTTCTGAACCTGCTTCAAATGGCTGTTCTCCGGCATCAAGGATTTCCTCATGGATAATCCACTTATGGTTCTCGACCCTCTCTCCACCATTGGTAGGCTCATAGGAGATAATGTAGGCTGTTGTTTCATAAGCTCCAACAATTTTTGCTTCGGCTCCCTCCATACCTTCCATGTGAGCATGTTTAATGAATGCTGTGCTTCCAACGGGATAGGTTGGATTTTCAGAAACTTTTATGCCTTCCGGTACTTCACCAGAACTTGAGTGGTCCATTGCTGAATGGTCCATTCCAGAATGATCCATTCCTGAGTGGTCCTTTTCACCTGTTTGTTCTTTTGAAGTCGTTCCTTCTTCTCCAATTGCACACGCGGAAAGTGTAAATGCAGAAATGATGGCAACTATAATCATAATTATTCTAATTTTCATCTTCTTCACCTCTATAATTTTTAATAGTAAATAGTTTTACCTACTAGTAAAAGATAAAACAGAATTGTGCAGAATTTATGGAGAAGTCATCACCATGAACGTAATTTTTAAAAAAGATTATTATTTTTCATGTGACACCCATTTGTATCCGACACCCCATACAGTTTGTATATGTTGTTCAACTGGGAATCCAGCTTTACGTAACTTATCTCGAAGATTCTTCATATGCGAGTCAATGGTTCTGCCTTCTGTGTCTGTATCATACCCCCACAGATTTTCGATTAATTTCTCACGGGAAAAAACACGATTTACATTTCTAAGAAATAATCCAATCAATTCAAACTCTTTTGGTGTAAAAGGTATTGAAGAGCTATGATAGGTTACTTGCATGAGATCCTCACTCCATACCAAGCCTTTAAATTCTGTTGTATTTGCACCTTTCACTCTTCTTAAAACAGCCTCCACTCTTGCTATAAGCTCCTCTTTGTCAAAAGGTTTCGTTACATAATCGTCAGCTCCTAGCTGTAAGCCTTTTACAATATCCTGTTTATGATCACGTGCGGTTAGCATAATAATAGGAACTGAAGAGAACTCCCTAATATTTCTACATGTTTCCCATCCATCCATATCTGGCATCATTACATCTAAAAGTACAACATCAATATCATCTCTACTCTCTATTATGCGAAGAGCCTCTTTTGCTGATAAAGCCGTTACACACTCAAAATGATGGGGAGATAATTGTAACGAAAGTAGATGAAGCATCCTTTCCTCATCATCAACGATTAACGCTTTTCTCATCCTAAACACCTATCCATTCTAATCGTAATCAAAGTCCCCTCATGAACATGGCTTTTAACTGAAATCTCGCCTCCGTGGGCTTCTACAATTTCTTTAGCAATCGATAATCCTAATCCTGTCCCCCCAGAAACACGTGACCGGGACTTTTCTACTCTATAAAGACGATCAAAGATATATGGCAGATCTTCTTTAGGTATACCCACTCCTTGATCTTTAATTGTAATAAATACATCATGTTTAGTTCCACTGACATTGATCTCTACAAAGGTGTTGTTATCTGAATATTTGAGTGAATTGTCTAAAAGATTAGTAAGAACTTGTTCAAACCGCTCTGTATCAATCTCAACTTCTGCTACGTCACTTCCAGATAAACTTAATCTTATTTGGTTCTGTTCAAATGCTGGTGTTACTTTAACTATTATCCTTTGAATGAAATGACTTATATTTACTTTTTGCTTTTTTACTTGAAAATGATTTTGATCAACCCTTGCTAGATCAAATAAATTATTAATCAAACGAGACAAATGTTGAATTTCTTCTTTTATAATCTTCAAGTATTGCTCTCTATCCTCTTCACTAATGTTTTTTTGAGAAGCAACATCAGCATACCCTTTGATGTAGGTTAAAGGTGTTCGAAGCTCATGAGCAATACTTGCTAAAAATTCATTTCTTTCTTTCTTTAAGTGGTTTAAATCTTGAGCTAATTTTTCTATGGAACCAGCAAGCTGTCCAAGTTCATCTTTAGAAGACATATTCAAAGTAACGGTAAAATCACCTTGACTAAGCTTCTCCGTAGCTTTTTTCATAATAACCAATGGATTGGTTATTAATTTCGTAAAGATTGCAATTGAAATCATGGATAATAGAACGATGACAGTACCGACAGTTAGAAAATGATTTCGTAAGCTTTTGGTCATTTCTACCATAGACTCACTACCTCTAAACATGTAAACAAACCCAACAATGTTTCCCTTGTTTTCGATTGGCGTAACAATCGCTAAATATTTATTAGTTCGCCACCTGGCTTCTAAGATGACACCTTCCCTGGGGATCCTTTCTATTCTGCTTGAACGATTTACATAATTGATGTAAGTTTCATTCTCCATAGAAGCTGCTATGATGTTCCTTGACTCATCCGTTATAACAACATCCGTCTCTGCTTCGGTTTCCATAAGAGCCACATGATGGATAGTTTCTTCGTTGTAATTTTTCTCAAGTACATTTCGATGACTATTTCCTCTTCCTCTCAACTCTTCTATCTCTTCTTTAATCCTAGATTCCTGTAAACTAAAAAAGAGATATAGGGAAAAAATAGACTCTAATAAAAGAATAACAATAAAAAATAAGACTCCTAGTTTGACGGATATTTTGTTCATTCCATCCAATCCTTTTCACATCTATTTTTTTAAACAATTGATACTATTATTATACAAACAAGAAATATAAGAAACTCCTGACAGCCCTAATTAATCTGCTACTAATTTATCCTAGGATCTTGTCCAGACTTCCTTAAAATATGTAATCTTTTCCTCAGTATCACTTGAAATATTACACAGTACACGTTACACTTTGGAATTTATCATATAAATGTGAAGAAATTGTGGAAAAGACTAACCTTTAGAAAACTCAATCTTTATTAACGAAAAATATGGTGATTCGCACTTCTACAATCTAAGATAATAAAAAAGTGAACCTAACTTTAAGTTAGACTCACCCTTTCGTTACTATGCTTCAACATCAACAAGATGCTCTTTCTTCTTTTTGATTCCAGCAAATATGCTTAATGAAATAATGATAATGGATAGGATCATTAGAGTAGCTGAGAATGGTCTTGTGAAGATTTGGAAGATGTTCCCTTCAAATAATGTTAGTGACTGAAGTAATGACTCCTCCATTAAGCCACCTAAGATGAAAACTAGTGCAATCGGCGCGACTGGAATATCTGCCTTCTTTAGAATATATCCTAATAATCCGAATGCTAAGAAACCTCCAACGTCCCAAAGACTATTGCTAATTGAATATGTACCTACTATTGAGATACTTATAATAATCGGAAATAGTAATTTTGATGGGATACTAGCTACTTTCGCCCACATTCTTGCCATTGGTAAATTCATGAATAATAACAGTAAGTTACCTATAAACATACTAGCTATAACGGCCCAAACAAAATCTGGACTTTGAACAAACATTCGTGGACCTGGAGTTAAGCCATGTAAGATAAAGGCACCTAATAACACAGCCATAGTAGCGGAACTAGGAATTCCTAATAAGAATAATGGAATTAAGGCACCACCGCAAAATGAGTTATTCGCAGTTTCAGGACCAGCAACACCCTCAATTGCTCCTTTTCCAAAACGAGATGGATCCTTTGCTAGTTTCTTTTCCATCGAGTAAGACATAAGGGCTGGAACAACTGAACTGGTACCTGGAATCAAGCCGGCAAAGAAACCTAATACAGTTCCACGTCCAATTGACATAAATGCGGGTCTCCATTCCTTTTTAGAAGGAAATAAACCTGAAACTTTTACTGGTTTTTCTGGATTTTTGATTTGCTGTTCAATACTCAATAAGATTTCAGATAGTCCGAATAACCCCATCGCGATTGTCACGAAATCAAAACCATCTAATAGTTCTGGCATTCCAAACGAAAATCGAACAATTCCAGAGCTAGGAGCCATTCCCACCATTGCAAGGATCAGACCAAGTACAACCGCGATTGAACCACGAATAATAGATTTCCCTGCTAATCCAATCACCATAGTGAGTCCAAATATTATAAGAGCAAAAAATTCAGGTGGGCCAAACGCTAAGGCAAAATCTAGCATTAGTGGTGCAACCAACACCAATCCAAGTATGGAAATGGTCCCGCCTATAAAAGAGCCAATTGCAGATATTCCAAGTGCCACACCTGCTCGACCTTGTTTTGCCATTGGATATCCATCTAAGCTTGTAATAACAGAGGCAGCTTCTCCTGGAACATTTACTAAAACAGTTGTAATCGTTCCACCGTACATTGAGCCGTAAAATATTCCTGCTAACATGATAATAGCTGAGATTGGTTCCATCGCAAATGTTAATGGAATAAGAAGTGCTGTTCCCGCGCTTGGTCCTAGTCCGGGAAGAATTCCGACAAGCATTCCCACCGAAACTCCAACTAGGCAATATAATAAATTTGACCAGGTTAATGCTGTTTCAAATCCTGATAACAACAATCCAAAGGTTTCCATAAATGCCTCCCTACCAGCCCCACATGTTTACGGGTAATGGGATCTTTAAAAGTGTGTTAAAGCTTAAAAACAAGATGACCGTAACTGCTGTAGAAATCCCCAGTGCTGAAAACCATTTGTATTCAGGAAGTAACAAGATCATTAATACAGTAATACTTGCAATATTAAATCCTGTATAAGGGGCAATTAGTATAAACAAAAAGATAGAGCCGATGATTGACAATAACCGAATGAGTACCTTTCCTCTTGGAAGTACATCTTTAAAGTATATTTTTTCCTTCGACAAGGAACTAATGATAAACAGAATGGAAAGAACCGCTAATGTCCCACTTAACCACCGTGGTAACAAACCTGGCCCTGCTCCATAAGGTCCATAGTATTCTAGTGATAAAGACTTCCAAAATACAAATCCGGCAAACAATAAAAGAATAATTCCTAGACAGGCACCGAAATTTTTCAGAATAAACACCCCTTTCGGATTCTACTGTGTTAAATGGAGAACCGGGTAGACTACCCGGCTCTCTGCATTTTTTACCATCCTAATAAATCTTTGATTCCTGTAATATCTGCTAAGTCTTGCTCTAATAGGGCTTTGTATTCTTCCCCATTTAAATATCCAACCTGTGTACCGATCTCTTCCATCTTCTTCATGTGTTCTTCATTTTGAATCGCTTTGGCAATCGCATCTTCTAAGATTCCTGCCACTTTAGGATCAAGACCTACTGGAGCTGCTAATCCTCTTGTAACCTGAGAATATACTTCTTCAAAACCAGCTTCATCGAAAGTTGATACTTCTGGTAGGAAAGAAGAGCGTTCTCTTGCTGTTACTCCTATTACTTTTAACTCTCCGTCATTGTGAAGATTGTATGCTTCTCCTGCACTTGTTACTAATACGTCAATATGTCCACCTAAGAATGAAGAAAGACTATTTGCAGTCCCTTCGAACTGAACCGTTTCAAACTTTGTATCAAGCTTTTCGTTTAAGATTAACGATACTAAGTGCTCATCACTAGCAACACCTGAACCATTTGTTAACACCTTATTATTTTTCGCGTATTCAATTAATTCCTCTAGATTAGTGAATCGATCTTCATCAGCACGAATGGCAATAACACCTGGGTCAACGACATGATTTCCTAAGTAAGTAAAATCTTCAAGATCAACTGTTCTCTCGACCGATGGGTTAGCTAATCCTCCAGCAATGTTAGGCGAGTTAAGGAAGCCGATTGTATATCCGTCAGGCTCTGAATTTCCAAGCTCTGTCCAACCTACCCAGCCACTTCCGCCTGGCTTATTGACAATATTTACAGCTACGCCTAATTCCTTCTCTAAGAATGGAGCTAATGTTCTAGCAGTCGTATCTGTTCCCCCACCTGCATCATAAGCTACTATGATCGAAATTGGTTTTGTTGGAAAATCAGCACTTTCTCCTCCACTACCACTATTCGTTTTTACTCCACTTGAACAGGCAGCTAATAACCCAAATACCAACATCATTGTAAACAAATACGAAATCTTACGTTTCATCTTTAAATCTCTCCTTTTATTTTAAAATTGTAATAAATAGATTTAGTTTCGGACGTAATCCGAAGGTTGATGAATAGCTGTTTTAAAGTAAGAATTCTCTCTCATGATGTTAGTTATTGCCTGTAGGTCGGACAAGACAAGGCATTTTACTATTAAACTTCCAGCCTGGTATTAAATACTGCATAGCAACGGCATCATCACGAACACCAAGGTTTTTATCGGTATATAGTTTGTTTGCCTTCTCAATTTGTTCCAGATCAATGTCAATTCCTAAGCCTGGCTTGGTTGGTACCTTTATATGTCCATTCACAATTTGCAATGGCTCTTTCGTCAGGCGTTGACCATCTTGCCAAATCCAATGTGTATCGATTGCAGTAATAGTACCTGGTGCTGCCGCAGCCACATGAGTAAACATAGCTAATGAAATGTCAAAGTGATTATTAGAATGTGAGCCCCATGTTAATCCCCATTCATGACAAATTTGTGCAACCCTTACGGAGCCTTGCATCGTCCAAAAATGTGGATCCGCTAGAGGGATATCAACTGAACCTAGTTGGATTGAATGGCCTAGCTGTCTCCAATCGGTTGCAATCATATTTGTTGCTGTTGGTAGTCCAGTTGCTCTTTTAAACTCAGCCATTACTTCACGACCTGAGAAACCATTCTCAGCTCCGCAAGGATCTTCTGCATAGGCTAAAATATGCTGCTTATTTATACAAAGTCTGATTGCTTCCTCAAGTGACCATGCACCGTTTGGATCAATCGTAATCCGTGCATCTGGGAAACGTTCTGCTAAAGCAGTCACCGCTTCAATTTCCTGGTCTCCAGAAAGGACCCCACCCTTGAGTTTGAAGTTTTTGAATCCATAGCGTTGTTCTGCTGCTTCTGCTAATCTAACAATCTCTGATGGAGTCAGTGCCTCTTCATGACGTAAACGCATCCAATCATCTTCTGCTGTCGGGTCACTCAAGTAAGGTAAATCTGTCTTTCTTCGATCTCCGATATAGAACAGATATCCTAGCATTTCGACTTGATCTCGTTGTTGTCCCTCTCCTAATAAGGCAGCAACAGGAACGTTTAGATATTTTCCTACTAAATCTAGTAAAGCTGATTCAAGGGCTGTAACCGCATGAATTGTGATACGTAGATCGAAGGTTTGAAGACCCCTTCCCCCTTTATCACGATTAGCAAATTGCTCCCTGACACTATTCAAAATTTGGTTATAAAATCCGATTGATTGACCTACCACTAGTGGCTTTGCATCCTCTAACGTCTGACGAATACTTTCTCCACCAGGTACTTCTCCAACGCCCACATTTCCAGCATTGTCCTTTAAAATAACAATGTTTCTAGTAAAGTATGGACTGTGTGCTCCACTAAGATTTAATAGCATGCTATCAAAGCCAGCTACCGGTATCACCGACATCTCCGTTATTTTCGGTGTGTTTGAAAACGTTAGGTCTTGATCAGCGACCCTGCTGTTTGTGATTGATTGATTCATAGTTTCCCCACCACGCTACGTATTATTTTTTAAGAATCAATGAATTTGAAGCGTTTACAAACCTGCACTAAAATGAAGGGGGAACACCCCCGGTTCTTACTTAATAAATACCGTCTTGATCGCTGTAAAGAATTCCTTCGCTGCTTCACCTTGTTCACGAGAATGCGAGCTTGATTGCTTCATTCCACCGAATGGTGCTTGCAACTCAACTCCAGCACTTTCAGAATTGATTCGCACAAGCCCAGCTTCCATTTCATTAATGAATGAAAGCATTTCGCCAATATTACTAGTGAAAATGGATGCACTTAACCCGAACTTTACATCATTAGCGATTTCTAGTGCTTCCTTAAAAGAATCCACTTCTATTAATGCAATCACAGGTCCAAAGATTTCTTCTTGAGCGATTGTCATGTTTGAAGTTACGTTTTCAAAGATGGTTGGTTCAACGAAATATCCCTCTTTAAACGGAGGACCTTCTAGCTTGTTTCCACCAGCAAGTAACGTCGCACCTTCCTCTTTTGCTGTTTCGATATAGGAAAGAACCGTCTTAAACTGATTTTCATTTGCACATGGTCCCATCCAAATTCCATCTTCTAGTCCATTTCCAACTGTAATTTCATTTGTTTTTTGGACTAGCTTTTGTTTAAAAGTTTCATATACTCCTCTTTCTACAATGACACGGCTAGTTGCCGTACATTTTTGACCTGTTGAACGAAACGCACCACTTATGGTTGCTTCAACGGCTAAGTCGATATCTGCATCCTTTGTGACAATAACAGGGTTTTTACCACCCATTTCTAATTGGTATTTAGCTCCCCTTGCTAGTGCTCCTTGACCAATTCGTTTCCCAACATCATTTGACCCAGTAAAGGTAATCCCGTTTATATCTTCATGATCCACAAGACCTTGACCAATTACACTTCCAGAACCCGTTACCATATTAAGTACTCCCGCTGGAATTCCCGCTTCTTCAAAGCATTCAATTACCTTTGCGCACGTTACGGCTGTTTCTTGAGCTGGTTTAATCACAACAGAATTTCCATACACTAGAGCAGGCGCCATCTTCCAAATTGGAATAGCTACTGGGAAGTTCCATGGAGTAATCACTCCTACAACTCCTAGTGGAACTCTATTCGTAAACATAAGTGCATTACTATCAGTGGACGGAATGACATCCCCCACTTTTCTCATTCCCTCTCCAGCAAAATAACGAAGAATTGCTACACCTCTTGCTGTTTCACCTTTAGCCTCAGGTAATGTTTTACCCATTTCCTTCGTCATAAAAGTAGCTACTTCTTCCATTCTTTTTTCAAGAACATCGGCAGCTTTATGTAAGAATGCCCCTCTTTCTGCACCTGATAACTTTTTCCATGCTTGCTGCGCTACCTTTGCTGCTTTTACAGCTTGATCTAACTCTTCTAAAGTTGAAAGCTGAACATAACCAACTACTTCCGTTTTATTGGCAGGGTTAAAACTTGGTTCTACCTTTCCGCTACTAGATTCAACCCATGTTCCATTAATAAAGTTCTTGTAAGTTGTAATTTGAGTGTCGACCGTCATGTATCTTCCTCCTTTTATTGTCCGTAAACGGTTACAAACTAATTTTTAGCTACTTAATGTTTCACTAACGCTAACAGGGTATTTCTCCAGTGTTGTTTGAATGATTTGTTCTAATTGTTTATAGTGTTCTTTTTCGACTGAAATGACAGGTGGTCTTACTACATTTCCAACTGGTAAACCTACAATCTCCATTCCTGCTTTAATCAGTGAGACTGCGTAGCCATTTCTTGATTTACGAATATCATTGATTGGTAGAAGAACGTCATTGTATAGATTTCTTAACAGCTGTTGATCACCATCTTTAAGTGCTTGGAAGTAAATTCTTGAAATGTGTGGAAGATAGTTTGATATTGCGGAAGAATAAGTTGTAAATCCTAAAGGATAATAGGCTGGCATGGTAATCTCTGCAAATGGCATTCCATTAATCCAATCCAGTCTGTCCCCAATGGTTTGGGTTAACTCAATGTTCAATTCCATGTTTCCAAGTCCATCTTTTAAACCAACTATTTGCGGGTAGTCTAGGAGGCGTTTTAGTGTATCTAGTTGAAGAACTGCATTATCTCTTTGATATAAAATCGCATTAAGATTACTACTCTCTACGATTGCTTTGAAATATTGATATAGACCTTCTTGTTCACCTTCAATGAGGTATGGAGGAAGAATTAAATACCCATCAGCACCTAGGTCTTCAGACAAAGAGACCAATTCTTTAGCAGTAGATAAGTTCCCACCCACTCCTGTATAAACTGGAACTTTTCCGTTTACCACAGATTGTGCTACTTCTACCATTGTTTGATATTCACTTTTGTTGATGGACTGAAACTCGCCAGATCCACAAGCAATAAAAATGGATGTGAGCCCTTCTTTTAACAAAAACTCAATATTAGTAGCAAGGGCCTTTTCATCCAATCTTCCATTTCCATCAAAAGGTGCTACTGGAAATCCTAAAATCCCTTTTGGTGCTTCTCTTGTTACTGACATTCAACTTCCCCCTAACAATCTAGTTATTTTTCTTCTATACTCTTTAAGGCTCTTTCTCTTACACTGCTTAAATGACGATACATACTCATATATGCTTCCATTGGATCATGCTTTTTTAAGGCTTCATAGATTTCTTTATGCTGTTTTAATGTTTGTTCTGGATCTTTAAGTCCTGTTGAAATCTGATCTAGCGTCGCATCGTACATGGTTAACAACGGATCTATGATTCCTTCAAGCAGTGAGTTACTAGCACTATAGGCAATGATTTTATGAAACTCTTTATCTGCTTCACGATACTCTGTATTAGATTCCATTACAGTGATGGTGTTTAGTAGCTTTTCTAAATTCTCTTCCGTTATTTTCTCAGCTGCAAGGGTAACAAGGCCAAGCTCTAGTGAAATACGAGTTTCTAAGATTGCACGTAAATCCCCTGAAGAAAGCGCTAACATTAGAGAAAATGGTTTACTGCCAATTTTGTTAGAAAAGAACGTACCATTTTTGGTTTCTCGATTGACAATTCCCATTGCTTCTAATGAAGTTAAAGCTTCCCTCATAACAGGCCTGCTCACTTTAAGGATCTCCATTAACTCAAGCTCTGAAGGTAATCGATCACCTGGTTTTAGTTGACCAGTTGAAAGCAAACTAACAATTTCATCAATCACTTGCTTGGAAAGAGTTTTTCGTTTAACTGTTTTAAAGTCGACAACTATATCGTTTTTATCTCCCACTTCTCTTCCCCCTTTATAAATTTTCTATTGTCTAATTGTAAGACAATATATTATATGTCTTATTGTAAGACAATTAAAAAAGACTGTCAATTCAAAATTTATAAATTTTTCCTCTGCATTTTATTTCTTCCTCTATTGGAAGTTCATATAAGAATGATGGAATATAAAAATCCCCTTCCAATAATGAAAAGGGGGGAAATATTGTTAATTTATATACTAGCCACTGCCTGTTTTATTGGCGTTTCTCCGGCAACAAGATCGAATGACTTATTGAATGTATTCTCTTGATTAATAATCTCTAGAATAGTCCTAGCGACGTCCTCCCTTGGAATCGAGCCTCGTTCAAGGTTTTCTGCAGCTGTTACCTTTCCTGTGCCATTTTCATTTACTAGTGCACCTGGTCGGACAATCGTATAGCTTAATCCACTTTGAATCAGCATTTTATCAGCATAGTGTTTGGCAGCATAATAAGGCTTGAGTGGTTCATGCCAGTTTTCCCGATTGTGAGCCTGAATCGCGCTGACCATTAGAAACCTCTTCACTCCTACCTCTTTGGCTGCATCCATCATCTTTGCAGCACCATCAAGATCGATTAGAAGTGTTTGATCCGAACCAGTATGTCCGCCAGATCCCGCTGTAAAGACAACTGCATCACACCCTTTGACTGCGTCTTTAAGCTGGTTCACCGAATCTTCGAGGTTGCCAAGCACAGCTTCTACGTCTGATTGTAAGAACTCTGTTACCTGTTCTTCCGTTCGAACTAATGCTCTAACACTATACTCGTGACTTTCTTGCAGAAGCTTCACCAATTGTTTGCCGATCTGCCCATTTGCCCCAATGACTAATACTTTCATAACAAAACTCCTTTCTAATCTTTCTACCATTCATTATTTCACGCGTTATTAACTTATTCAAAGAATCCGCTTTTCCTAAGGTTGGTTATTCGTACCCCCGAATGCAATACAATAGCCATCAAGATCCTTTATTGCAAATTCCTTCCATGGACCTGCCTTGTCATCTCCCATGGTTCAATGGCAATCTGGGCTCCTTTATCTTTAAATTCCTCATAAAGGTGATTAAGCTCAGTCCAATTTTCAACATAACAGTACAAGTCATAACCATTAGTTGAACTCTTTGATGGCTTATTCGGCTGTACATCTTCTGGTGAGTTTGCTTGAAGTAGCTTTATACCTAATCCGGTGAATCCGTCCCTGATCACCCACCATTCTGTTACCTCACAACCTAATACCTTCCTATAGAATTCTTGTGATGCGTTTAAGTCTGAAACAAGTAATACCTTTAATGAACTATGTATCTGCCTTTTTGCCAAACCCCTCAACCACTTCCTTTAGAATTTTTTCCATATAAAGAATAGTTTCAACGGAAATAACTATTAAACCTTCTAAATGAAGTATTTTAATACGTTCATTCATAAACAGAAAAACCACTCAACTAAGTAGTTGAATGGTTTCATTATTTATTCTAATCCTTCAATTGTAAGTTCCTTAACTGGTAGAAAATCCTCACCTGTGTCTAAATAACTAAGATTAACTTGATCGCCTTCTTGCAGATAGATCACAAGAGGTGACTGTTCAGATGAAACGATAAAATTTTGACGAGTATTTAGCAAGAATGAAACAACGGTATAATCCCCAACCTTTTCTTTATATACTCGCTGAATCGAACCGGTAACTCGCTTTTCCTCAGCATCTGAGGTGCCATCTACTGTACTACCGCCTCTTTGGAGTGCTGTTTTATATTTTTTCAATGCTTCATTTGGAGTATTAGCAAAGACGGAAATCTCTGGATTGGCTGCCGATACAATGAAATAGTTTTGTAGAAATCCATTGGCATCCAAGACCGGAGCCAACCAACTAGCTTCTCCGTAGAAATTGTAAAGTATCGGCATGGCTCCATTCCACTTCTTCTCAACGAATTTCTTTTCGATGATTTGAAGGGCTCCTTCAGAATCCATGTAAGACTTTTCGAGATTACCAGAATAGAAAGTTGCTTCTCCTGATCTAGCATGAGTTAGAGAGTAACCTAACATGGAATCCACACCCTCTTTTGGACTTGTAAAGTCGGTGAAATAATACATCTCTCCATCTTTATCAAAAATAGGGCTCACATTGGCTTCCGTTCCTTCATCTGAAGGTAACTTGACGTCTGATTTACCGAAGATACTATTCCAAAAACCATGTACATAATTTCCAAAATAGCTATTTTGCAAGCTAACTGATTCTGGTGAAACCGCACCATCTATGAATGCTGGAACATCAGATAAAGGATATATATTCATTGCGCCACTAACAGGGTTAACAGCGACTACACCCTTCGCAACGAAGCCGTTTCTAGCAGATACAAATTCTCCAAAGGTACGAATGTAATACGGAGTTCCTTCATCATCTACCTCTAATTGAGGATCACCATAGAATATATGAGTCGGAAATTGCATACGAATTTTTCTCTCGATATTTTTCTGAAAATATGCCGATGGAGCATAATTCATTTCTGCTTTAACAAATACCGGATTGGCAGAAGAATCGGTAGCACTCAATGTAAAGTACCCTGGGATGCTATCGCCATTCAACCATTTAAAAAAGCCCGAAAATTCAACAGGAGCAATATAGACAAATTCTCCATTCACCTTTTGAATTTGTAAATTCCCAAGTTCATAGTAGCTTGTATCAGGTACCTGACCAAATGCCTTTCTCATTTTATTTCGTGCAAATTGAGGAGGTACACTCGCAGGAGTTTTCGTTTCATCAAATGCTTCAATCTCAGTTTTCTGATCCATCTCAGATAACTCATATTTCTCATTTGCATTCCATACTGGCGCAGATAGCATATAGATCGCTAGAAATAGCGTGACAGCAAACAGACCCGCTTTAACCATTCGCTCTTTACCAGTGGCGATTAGAGCACCTACCCCTGTCACAAAAATCAGATACATCCATAGTGATGAGAAGTTCTGATCTAAGTTACTTAAATAGTAAAATACAAATGCTATAGGAAAGCTAAGGATAAATGTCACAACAAATCCTATTTGTATAGAACTCTTTTTTTCTTTATTGTTATTCATATAAGGTGTCACTATAATTGCGGTTGCTAAGCCCACAATAAGTGAAAAAAGTAATATATTCCCCATAGATAATCTCCTTTCAATCCTGCTTCTATTAGGTAATACGTTGGAACGCGTAAAAGGTTTCAAATTAAGAGTAATTAGGAAGCCATAAATGTGTTTTTCAACGATATTTCAGTTTTAACAACGAAACTAACTCTCTTATCAACGATTATTAAATTTTATCAACGAAATCGCAGTGGCTTTCAACGAAATTACTTTTTCTTCCAGATGCAAAAACCCAAACAAAGCGTGAAGAGTAATTTCTCTTCACGCCTCAAAGTTCACAGTTTACTCTGTATAAGAACTGATTAGTTCAACGTATTCCGTATCACCGATTTCAGCGGCATGGTCAATCGCTGTCATTTCATCTATATCTGCAAGCAATGGATCTGCACCTGCTTCTAATAAAAATTCTCCCACTTCAAGGTTTGCAGTCATTACGGCAGACATTAATGGTGTCCAACCAGACTCATCTTGAATATTGGGATTGGCACCGTTTTCTATTAACACTGATATCATTTCCAAATCTTCATTTACGACGGCTAACAGTAGAGGGCTCTCACCATACTCATTCACTTCATTTATCTCTTCTCCTGCACTTACTAGTTCACTAACTCTTTCAAGATCTTCGTCCATCGTTGCTTCCATAAGAGGAGAATATTCAACTTCAGGAGGATATTCTTCATCTAGAAAGGGGATCTGTTCTAGAGCCATAATTCCAGCAAATGTGACTCCTGCCACAATAATTGGAAATAAGAAAAATACAATAAACATAATAGCTAATGTTTGTCTTCCTCTTGTTATAAGAGGTACACTGGGACTTCCGTACATGAGTTGTTGTATTTCATGTATTCTCTTTGGAATAGGAGGATGTGTCGAAAGTAGCTCTGTTAAAGTAACAAACATCCCCTTCTTATCATTATATTGTTCTTGATACTCTGTCAGGTTTACATCTTTGTATAGACGTTTACCTGCTGCTAACGCTAATAATCCATTAATCGCATCCTCAGGTTTTTCCGTGTAATAGGCTGCCATTCGATCACAAGTATACTCAGCCATTCTAGAAAAACTAACACCTATGAAAGGTATCCACATAGCAGGAAACACAAGTAATGCTTTGACAACATGATTCCTTTTGATATGGGCAAGTTCATGAGCGATGACATAATCGATTTCATGACCTTCTGAATCAAGTGAGACTTCAACGAAATCCGAATATAAAATAACCATATTTTTACCGAACAAGCCAAATACCTTTGTGGCAAACGCATTTAACATACCACCAGACTCTACTATATACACTTCAGGTATTTTGTTGAGCTCCATTTTCCTGCTTAGTTCTTCCACTCTTTTATATAACTCAGGAAACTGATTTTCTTTAAGTCGAACTCCATTTACTTGAATATGTGACATGGAAATAGCATGGGAAAATAAAGAAAAAAGGCCGATAGCAATAAAAATAATGGCACCAATAATGGACACTAGTAAATAGATGGCTGCTGTAATACTTGTAATGATACATAGTCCGTACATTAAGTTTTCATGCTTATGAACTAATAATGGTTTTTCCAATGTCCTCACTCCTGTTTACAGAAAACCTCTCACCAAAAGAGAAAGGTTCTTTTACTACTCAGCTCTAATAACAATCGTTTTCGCTATATAGTCATGTAACGCCCTTTTTGACTTTCCAGCAGCCATTAAATAACCAATAAATAGGATTAAGGTTGAAATCATCTTTCCTATAAGCTCACGTAATGCCATCATCCCCATTGATACTCGGCTACCATCCACATTTGCGACTCTTATTCCTGTTAGCTTTTTACCAAACGTTTGACCATTATTTTTAGCTTGAAACCAAACAAAATAAACGATCGTTAGGACAAGGCTAATCACAGATGTTACCATCGTTCCCGCTTCAGGGTCATCCAACCCGACGAATAACATTGAAATGATAAATTGAATCACACCTAAAATAAGGCTATCAATAATTAAGGCAACAAATCTTATCCAAAATCCAGCTCTATTTTCCATTGATCTCTCCTCCTCTCCTCCTTTCTAATAAATTCCCCTGAATGAAACTAGGATATGCTCATGTGAAATCAGATTTACAATCAATAAATCATCCTTTCAGTAGGACACATGTAAGTAATTAGGGTTTTTTAATACGATGGGTGATAAACTCATACTAGAAGTAAAGATTAGGCTAGACGTCACAGAAGAGTTAATAAAGAAGACTAACCAGAAAACGTTGAACATTATAAAAACAAACAAAGCGGTGAATTTATTGATAGAGAATACAGATGAAAGAGTTATTCCTGAACTGATGAAACATACTAATCCTTCCTTACTAGAACATATTGCCCGGTATCAGTTTGCCCTTGAATATATACATGGTCACGTTTTAGATTTGGCATGTGGAGTAGGATATGGAGCGCACATGATAGCAAAATCAAAAAAGAAACAGCTTCAAAAAGTAATTGGAATTGATATAGATCAAGCCACGATTACGTACGCAAAGCAAACGTACTATCATCCTTTAGTTACGTATCAGCATGAAAATGCAGTTGATCCTTTTTTACCTGACAAACTAGGTACTTTTGATGCGATTACTAGTTTTGAAACGCTTGAGCATGTTGAAGAAGAAGAACAATTTTTAGCTAATATCTTTAACATGTTGAAACCCAATGGAACACTAGTCATTTCTACTCCTTTTGGTGAGGGACGAGGTAAACCATGTGGATCACCGTTTCATGTTCACCAATTGACTGTTCCAGAATTTAAGGACCTCTTTCACTCTTATCAAGATGTATCCTTTTATGGACAAAACGGTGTACTAATTGAACCACTGGAGTCTAAGCGAACCGAGCATTTACCAATTGGGATTGCAGTTTGTAAAAAATAAGACTTCCAGAAACCTGGAAAAAACAAAAAAAACAGAAATTGTGCTTTGAACGATTTCTGTTTTTTTTATGTCAATTTAAAGTAGTGGATAGTCCCTCTAGCTTTACAAACCGGTAGCCCCTTCTTTTTGTTTATTGATTAAATAGTTTAATTTTTAAGCCACTCTGGGGAATAATAACCTCAATTAAACGTTCGGAGGGATTTCATTGCGGTTTATGAAGAAGTATTCAAAGTCATTACTACTCCTAATGATGCTACTATCTTGGGCTTCGCTTTTCTTATTTGGTAAAGGTAATCTCAAAAGGTTTTTGCCAGCAGGGCTATTCATGTTACTCATGGTAACCTTAGAAGATCTTTTTGCCCAAAAGAGAAAGTGGTGGGCATGGTACGAAAAGCTTTTCCCTAATCTCTCAGGAATCATTCCCTTTTTATGGGGGCCCTTTTTAATCGGATCGTTATGGTTATTAAAACTAAGTTATGGCAATTTCAAAAGATATATCATATATAATCTTCTTGTTGATTCTATATCTACTTTTTTCATCACTGACTTTTTTTCAAAATTACGAGTCGGTGGCTTAGTACGGCTTAAAAAGTATCAGTTGTCATTGTTGTTTTTTCTTAAATCCCTCCTTCTATATGGGTTTCAATCCTTGGTAGAAAGATTTAAAAAGGTTAAAACAATATCCCCTGAATCATAGGTTTTTTCGTGCTTATAACGCATCCAAAACCACCTACATAGCACACAATAGATCGGCTATTTGCTTTATAAAAGAGAGAGGATTTCCTCTCTCGCTGCCTAAAATATCTTGCTTATGAAATCTTTTAGTATACCGATAGATGTATTGAATTGTTTAGTTTCTACCTCATTTAGTTTCAATTCTACAAGTTCTCGAATACCTGATGAGTTTATAATAGCAGGTACCCCCACATAAACATCAGCATGGCCGTACTCTCCAGATAATAACGCAGACACAGGAAGCACTGAATCTTCATTCTTAGCAATGGCCTTTGTTATTCTTGCTAAACCCATGCCAATTCCATAGTACGTAGCACCTTTTCTTTTAATAATCTCATAAGCTGCATCCCTTACTTTAATAAAGGTTTCTTCTAGTTCGGCATCTGTGGGAATTTTGTTTTCATCGAATTGTACTAACGGCTTTCCACCAATGGTTACATGACTCCAAACTGGGAGCGATGAATCACCATGTTCTCCAAGTATGTAGGCATGAATATTTCTAGAATCTACTTTAAACTTTTCTGCAAGTAAATACCTGAACCTCGCTGTATCTAACACAGTTCCTGATCCAATCACCTGCTGATGTGGTAGCCCTGAATATTTCCAAGTTGCATAGGCTAGTACATCCACTGGGTTTGTCGCGACGAGGAAAATACCTTTAAATCCTGACTTCATCACATTTTCTACAATGCCCTTAAAAATCCTTGCATTCTTCTCAAGTAAATCTAAACGTGTTTCACCTGGAGCTTGATTTGCACCTGCGCAATTTACAACTAAATCTGCATTTTTACAATCTTCATATGTACCTGCCCATATATTCATCGGTGAGGAGAATGGCATCCCATGGAGGAGATCAATTGCATCTCCTTCTGCTTTTTGATGATTTAAATCAATGATCACTAAATCTCTAACAAACCCTTGATTTAATAGGGCATAAGCATAACTTGATCCTACAGCACCAGCGCCTATTATGACGACCTTCATACTTTTCGATTGAATCAAAGTCTTGTTCCTCCTAGAAGTCTCGATAGATTTCATTATGTTTCCTATAGGTTATATTTATCTATACGTGTTTGTTTATACGTAACTAGTTTTGCACAACAAAAAAGCTTGAGAAAACTCAAGCTTCTTCCTTTAAACTAATTCTGAAGATCCAATAAAACCTAATATGAAGAAGGGAATATAATGCTTATCCAGTTAGTACGTCTTCTTTAGGGTAACGAATTTTAGACTTAACTGGTCTAGCCAATGAAAACGCCATCGTTAACGGTCCAAGTTTGCCTATAAACATGACTAAGACAATCATCACTTTTCCAATCTCGCTTAACTCGCCTGTTAACCCCATTGATAATCCTACTGTACCAAATGCCGAAATGACTTCAAATACAATCTCTAGAAATGGTGCGTCTTCAGTTATATTTAATATAAAGATCACCATAAAAATAAGCATGAGTGCCATTGTGGATATAGCCAATGACCGGAAAACAACAGTTTCAGAAATAGATCGACGGGCAATCATAATTTGGTCTTTACCTCTTAGGAAAGAAATGACAGCAAGAATAATCACAACCAAAGTTGTTAATTTGATGCCCCCACCGGTTGAGGCACTTCCTGCTCCAACAAACATAAGAAGAAGCATGAAGTGAATGGTTGAATCATCTAGACTCGCAATATCAAGGGAATTAAATCCCGCTGTCCTTGGTGTAACAGCCTGAAAATAGGAAGCCCATAATTTATCACCTAACGAGAGTGGTCCCAAAGTATTGGGATTTCCAAACTCTAAAAAGAAGATGAATAGCATGGAAACGACATTTAGTATGAGAGTACCAATCAACATTAATTTCGTATGCAAACTAAGCTTCTGAAATTTTCGTTTCACTTTTAAGTCTGCTAATACCGTAAAACCTAACCCGCCGACGATAAATAAAAAGGTAATCACAATATTCACAAGAGGGTCACCTACATAGCCCATTAAGCTATCTGACCATAAGGCAAACCCAGCGTTATTAAAGGCAGATATCGAATGAAAAAAACTATAATAAAGACCTTTTGAAACTCCCATTTCTGGAACCCACCGAATAGCAAGTAGGAGCATCGCAATAGCCTCAATCGATATTGAAAAAATAAAGAGGTTTTTTACTAATGAAATTACTCCACCTAGGGAGGTCTGGTTTAATGCTTGTTGAACTAATATTCGTTCTTTAAAGCTAATTTTTTTTCCGAGCATCATAAAGATTAATACCGCAAAGGACATGATCCCAAGTCCCCCTAACTGAATGAGGGATACAATGACTATTTCGCCAAACAGAGTAAAGGCAGTCTCTGTATCTACCACAACAAGTCCCGTTACAGTCATTGCTGAGGTAGCAGTAAATAAAGCATTAAGCCAACTTATATCTTCTTCTGTTGAAAATGGAAACTTCAACAGGATTGTTCCAATTAAAATAGCCGATAAAAATACAAGCAATAGAAGCCGTGAAGGATTCACATTTTTTGCTTTTATCTTCTTCATGTCTAAACACCTACATCTTCAAACCTATTAATGTCTCGGTTGTGGCCAATAACAATGAGGATGTCACCCTTTTTAATGACTACATCTGCTACAGGCGCAACATTGACTTCTTCTCCGCTTTGAATTCCCACTACACTACAGCCATACTTTGCACGTATATCAAGGTCAATCAGTGTCTTGTTATGAAGCTTATCAGAAGCCACAATTTCAACAATACTATGATCCTTTGATAGCTCAATAAAATCGATAATTTTTTCTGAAGCAACATGATGAGCGATCCGCTTAGCCATATCCCTCTCAGGATGTATAATCTTATCTGCTCCTATTTTTTCTAACACTTTATGATGATAATCATTCTGCGCCTTTGCCCAAACCTGCTTGACACCCATTTCTTTTAGATGCAAGGTGGTTAGAACACTTGCTTCAATATCATCTCCAAAGGAAACAACTACTAAGTCAAAATTACGAATCCCTAATTGCTTTAACGTGAATTCATCAAACGTGTTAGCCTGAATGGTATGAGTCGCGTAATCTGAAAAATCATTCACCTTATCAATGCTTTTATCTACTGCTAATGTTTCAATCCCTAAAGTATAGAACTCCTTGACTAGACTTCCACCAAATCTTCCTAGACCTAAGACTGCTACTTGTTTCATTTTATTCTTCCTCTCCATCATCATGTAAGACCATCGTTCATCTATGCATAAAAAATAGACCAATGCTTACTTCTTCCCCAATTAAAAGACAAGTTGAAACACCATCACTGTTCAGTGCACATAAATGTCCACATGAAAAATGACAAACTTGTATACTGGAGAAAAAGTACCCAGTGGTCTACGTAACACCCAGCTAGTAACCTTGTTACTCTCTTTGTGTTCAGTCTTCCATGTTACTTTTCCTATAATAGGCACAATAAAAAGACCTACTTTTTCTTCAAGCTGCTCATCAATTGCATAAAAACGCAACAAAAAAGCCTCCTGAAATAAGGTGGTCTTTTAGACCTCCTTCGCTTTAGCCGACGAAGTTAGCTGACGGGTAGGATGGCGAAAGAGCTTTCTCATCCCTTCTACACTGTAGAATTAACCCCAAAAAATTGGTTCCTCCGCTCCCTGTTCTAGGGACTAGGCCGAATTCAATTGTATGATTACGAGGTAAATATACTCCTATCTTCAAAACTTGTAAACCTTCTTTTATTTATGAAAATCGTTCAAACTTAGCAAAAAACATATACTCTCATATAAAATACTCTTATTTCCTTAAATTTACTCCATGTTCCGATGTAAATTACAATTTCCCATTTTTAACTAAAACATAGATTGACAAGCCTCTATTTCTCCCTTTATGATTGTCCTCGTAAAATATAACTTCACCTTTAGGAGTGAATACTCTATGCCAGTTTCCCCAAAAAGAAAGCTAGAATCTGAAATTAGTGAGGCGTTCATTAAGTTTCAAAGAGAATTAATTGGTCGTGGACCACAGGAAGCAAGAACTTACATTCTAGAGGATATGATTATCACTAGATTTAAAGGGGTACTGACCATTGAAGAAAAACATCTCGTAGAAAATGATGATGGAAAAAAATTAGTTAAACAAATGCGTCAGGTTTTAAGAGAGATGTATAGCGAGAAATACGAGGAAATCGTGGAACGCTTTACAGGTGCTAAGGTTCTTTCCAGTCATAGTGATATCAGTACTAAGATGGGTGAGAGAATCGAAGTATTTATTGTAGATCGTAATATTGAGCATGAACTTATGTGAAAACGAGAGGTTTCTCAATTAAATTAATTGAGAAACAACTTTATCTAGTTCGTAATCACTTACTAATCAACAAATTTGGATTGAGTCATGATTTATTGACTCAATCGTTGTTCCTCATTATTAAACTTCTAATAAAGAAGAGTTTTGGGCTACCAAACTCTTCTTTTCGCTGACTTATTGATGCTTTCTTTAATTTTGAATGAACGGGTTTTAAAAGCAATATTGATTTTTACCTGCCCGCTTTGCCCTATACATGGCTGTATCTGCATATTTTTGTAATTCGTACAAGGTACAACCATTAACACCTATTTGGGAAATCCCAATGGAAGCAGTTATTTGTAGTTGCTTGCCTTGGACTTCAATAGGTTGTCCTAATATATGGGTTAGGCTTGTTGCAAGCTCTTTTGTTTCTTTATAACTTAAACCTGGTAATACTATGGAAAATTCATCTCCACCTAAACGTGCAACCAATCCTCGATGTGCAACGTTTGAAACCATTCGCTTTGCCGTTTCTTTAATCACTTCATCACCACTCTGATGTCCATACTGATCATTAATTTCTTTAAATTCGTCTAAATCAATAATCATCAAAAAGAGTTTAGACTGTTGTCTTAAGGCATTCTTAATATGTTCATTGGCTTTTTCACGAAACGATATACGGTTCGCCACTTGTGTCAGCTCATCGTGAAAGGCTAAAAAATGAATACGTTTCTCTGTCTTTTCTTTCTCTAATGCAATTCCGACTAAGGAAGAAAATTGATGAAAAATATCCAACTCCTCTTGAGTAGGCGCCTTAGACTGTTGACTATAGATTGCAAATGTACCCAATAGTTCTTTTTTAGAGGAGAGGATTGGCACCGACCAACAGGAACGAAGGTTTTCATTAAGCGCGAGATTTCTGTGATTTTCCCAAAAAGGACTCGTTTCAATATCTTCCACAATCACGCGTTTTTTGTAATAGGCTGCTGTACCACATGATCCCTCATTTGGTCCTACGTCCACTAGTTGGATCCCTTGCTGATATTCTATAGAAAGGCTAGGGGCAGCTATTAAAGTTAACTGATTGGTTTCTTCCTTGTATTCAAGGACACTACAAAAATAACCATTCATGAGATGTTCCACAGTTACACAGAACTCATTGATCATGTCTTTATAAGGCCAGCCAGTTGCAATCTTCACTAATAGGTTGTTCTGTAGCTGTAAGAGCTGCTCGGTCCGGTCTTTCTGTTGAATATGCTGATCAATCATCATGATGTCTGAAAGATAATGAGCTAAATCCTGGAGTAATTCGATTTGATCGTCAGAAAACATATAGGGTTCTGAATCAATCGCACATAATGTACCTATTACACTGCCATTATTTCCTAGGATTGGTGCTCCCAGATAGCTTTTAAAAATCTTTGTTAGTTCCATTTCTTTTGTTTTAGGGTCTTCTAATAGGTTGGGTATGGATAGTGGTTCACGACCACCTTTTGCTGTAAGCATTCAGTAAGTTTCTTCAAAGTTGATTTCCGTCCCTGCTTGTATGAGATTACTATTCTTATTAAAAGCATTCACCACTCTATTTGTTTTCCCATCATTAAGAGCGATAAAGAATGTATTAGTTCCAAACACACGAGACATGGTGTTAAACACCTTAGTCGTAGCATCATATAATCTTTGAGAATACATAAACATCCGATTCCTCTCCCCATAACATCAATAACATAAAATCCCTTTGCTTTTGTTTCCATTATGGTAAACTATGCTATTCTATTTCTTCCATTATAATCTTTGGAAAAATAATTTTATACCTATAAGGTTAGGTCCCGTTTATATTGGAGACTTTTTCACACTTGTTTATTGATTATCTTCCTTAAGCTCTGTATAAATGACTAACCGATCGATATGTCCACCTTGTTTTCGATCAAATGTTCCTGTACATGTAATAAGGTTTAACATCCTTCTAGACGTGTACCCAAAAATTTCGAATACGGGAGCATTGTCCTTAGGGAATATCTTTTTGTCTCTAACAATAAATGTTAAATTCTCCCCTTGTTCTCCTGTTACGATGACTTCATCACCTACTTGTAACTTTTCTAAGTGAAAGAATATAGCTGGCCCTGTTTTGCTGTCAACGTGTCCGGCCAATACTGCATTTCCTCGGTCACCTGGCTTTGTACCTGGCTCGAACCATCCAACTTCCATATAATCTGTAGGTACTCCCATTTGGCCATTTTCTAATAAACCTACGTTCATCACCTTTGCATGAACCTCGATCGCCGGGATGGAAAGAGAAGTAGGAATGACACCCACCTCTTGATCACGGATGATTGGTTCTTTACTTGTACCAAAAGTAGATGGTTGACTTGTTGCTTGATCAGTCTTGCTTTCTATTAATTTCTTACTATTTACTTCTATACCACTGGGATTCGAAGCATGTATTTGACTAGCATTCTCTTTAGTAATGGGAATTTGTTCTTGGGTACAACCCGCTAATAATAGGAGGGATAAAAGGAAGAGTAACCGTAACATATCTATACTCCTTTCTTATATAAAGAAAAGAGAGGGGAAACCTCTCTTTTCCTATCTTATTATTAATTCGTGGTTTTTTTACGAATCACAATACCTGCTGCAATTGCTGTCGCTAATAATCCAACCATCATCCATACCAAATTCATTTGATCCTGAGCCGTACCGCCCATACCTGTTTTAGGCATATCTGTCGGCATTTTCACCTCAAATTTTTCAGGGAACTGATCAACAAATGCTCCTGATAATGCTTTTGAAGATCCAAACATGTGAGCATATGCGCCTCGAACTGACTCGTATGTTGCGTCGTAGTCTTTACTTACGTAGCTGTCAAATGCAGCAACTAATTGATCCACGTGCATTTGAAGCCCTTCAGCTAGAACGTCTGCTGGAACGCGGCCGTCGGTAGCTGTTTCGATGAATGTAGAGAAGTCAGCACGATACCCATCCAACTCAGCAAGTGCAGCTTTTTTCGCTTCCTCATCATTTGCACCAGTTGCCTTAACATAATCAACAAAGAAACCAATATGGGCAGACCACATATCTTTAAACGCTTTTCCTGCCTCTTCGCCATAGATTGATGCGATTGCCGCAGATAAATCGTCAGTATTGTCGCTTAACGCTTGAGCCGAAGCAGCGAAATCTTCAGAGCCGTCAATTCCATTCTGCATGGCCATCATCGCAAGACCTGCGTGCTCTGATAAAAGGTGATTTAGTGTTGAACGTAAGTCTCCAGCTGGTGTTACGGCTTTCGTATGTTCATATTTATCTGGGAATTGATCAACAATCGCACTAGATAACCCTTTACTTACCATATACATATGGTGAATAGCTTCACGCTCATATTCGTATGCTTTTTCATAGTCACCCGCTACATAACTATCGAATGCTCCTACTAATTGCTTTACGTGCATTTGAAGTCCTTCTGCAAGTGCGCCGGCTTCTAGTCTTTCACCAGTTGCTTGTTCTAGGAAATTTGAAAAGTGAGTTCGATACTGGTCTAACTCATTTAATGCCTTTTCTTTTCCAGCTTCGTCGTTAGAGCCTGATGCAACGACATAGTCTACAAAGAATCCAATATGATCATTCCACATTTGCTTAAATTGATTACCAGCTTCCTCACCATAGACAGATGCAATGGCTGCAGATAAATCTTCTGTGTTAGCATTTAATGCTCCTGCTGATGCTTCAAAGTCAGCAGCACCTTGTGCTCCCTTTCTCATCGTTTCAATGGCTAAGTATGCGTGCTCACTTAGAAGTAGATCTAAAGCCGATCTAAGTTCAACGGCTGGAGTAACCACCGATGGTTTTGTTTCTTCTGCTGCGCTAACCATTCCTCCAGTTACAGGTACTAATAACGATAAGCTTAACGGAACGGCTACAAGTGCTTTTTTCCAATTCATCATAAATGATCTCTCCTCTAAAAGTAGTTTTTATTTGTTTTTACATAAAGCTAACGGTGCAAGTTTTAAATTGGATCACTATTTTATAAAAAAATTTTAAAATTAATCCTCAACTTTAATGGTGCCTGCCATCCCTAGGTATTCATGACCAGGAATGCTGCAAAAATAAGCATACGTTCCGGGCTGATTTGTAACGAATTGAATGGTGTTGGATTCACCTGGTTGGGCACTTACATGAAGTGCGAACTCATCGTGATGATGGTGTCCGGTATGCTCTTCATGGCTTGAATCTTCCTCAGTTGATGAGTCACTATGTTCTTGTTCGGTTTCAACAGTTGAGTGGTCGTGATGACTATTTTCGTTTTGCTCCTTACCATGTGGGCCTTCTCCCGTATGGCTAATCACTTCTGCAGGTATTTCTTTAATGACCCAATCATGGAAAATCTCACCTTCATTTTTAAAGATGAGGGTAATGGTCTCACCCTTTTGAATGGTTATTTCATCAGGTTCATAGGAATATTCATGTGCGGTAATCTCAACTATTTTTTGCTGAGATATTTCGGTTGCCTCAACAGCAAGTTTCTTATTTTCATGCAAATCCTCCTCTTGAACGATAGTCCCATTCACTTCTGAGCTACCTACGTCTTCTACCTTATTTTCTTTTTCACTAACTTCCATTGCTGAACACCCGGTTATTAACGTTACGATAAAAAATAGAGGTGCGACTGAGGTCATTCTGCTTCTCTTCATGAAGTCCTCCTCTCTTTATTAGGGGAAGCATTGATTTCGCTTCGTTAGAATTCAAAAAGCTTACGGATTGAAATGAATGTTGGATCATGTTTTTTATTATTTTTTAGAAATTAAAAAAACAGGAGAGGTTTAATAATCCCTCTCCTGCTTTATATATCCCGTTCAACTTTCAGCACATGGCGCTAAGACCGTCACTGTTTAAAGTTTTATTTATAATTCTGAGCTAAACACTATATCCCCTAATGGTTGTTCGCTAGACGGTGTAGGTTCTAAAGTAATGGCAATCATTTCCCAATTGTGGTCACCCTGATAATTGATTGGGAATGCTACAGCACCTTCACCTAACTCATTAGGTATAAATGTTCCCGCACGATATTTTTTATCACCCTCAATAAGCCATACTTGATAAGCTTCGGTGCCTTCAAGCTGTTGCAATTGTTCCCCTTGGATCACAAGTGCTACACCATCGTCTTGTTGAATCATGGCAGCCGTTACTTTAGCTGTTGTCGCTGGATCTGTGGGGTTTAGTTGTAATGCTTTGTTTACTAGGTTCAGTCCATCCATAGCTGTTGGTTGTTGTATAGATTCCTTCTGGTTAAGTAACGCATAGCCATTTCCAAGTAATGAAAATAAAAGGGAGGCAGCCAGAAGTGGTGTTAACCAGTTCTTTTTTTGCTTTGGAACTGATAGTAATGGTTCCGTATTTTTCGGTTCATCGGAGGCCCCAAATTTTTCAGTGGGAGCCTGTGTTGTTGTTTCTTGAGAGAAGACATGATCAAGAACACGCTTCTTCATTTCCACTGGTGGTTCAATAGGGTCAGACAAAAAGGGTAGATCCTCTGTAAGTGCTTGTAGTTCCTGTAACTCTTCTTGGCAACTGTTACAAAGGGATAAATGTTGTTCAAACTTTTTCTTCGTAACATCATCTAATCCTTCATTAAAATAATCAATTAAATCATTACATCCAACTTGTTCCATCACTTTACACCCCCCTTTCCTTGGAGTTTGGTAGATTTTTCCGAAGATGCTGAAGTGCTAATCGTATTCGTCCCTTCACGGTTCCAAGTGGGATTTGGCAAGAATCAGCAATCTTTTGTTGGGATACACCTTTAAAATAAAATAACTCAATCATCTTTTGTTGTTCTTCTCCTAACTTTGAGACAGCCTGCCTAAGACTAGCTCCCTCTTCCTTCCATTCTACAAGGTCCTCTGTTAAGGGTTCATTGCTATGAATGGAGTCGCGCTCCTCTATCGTGTAGGTACTCTCTTTTCTTTTACGGAGCATATCAATGGTCGTGTTTCGGGCAACCGTTAATAGCCAGGATGAAAATTTCCCTTTTGATTTATCATAAATCCCTTTTTTCGTCCAAAGCTTTATAAAGACCTCTTGGACAACTTCTTCAGACAATTCCTTTTGACCTGTTATTCGATATGAAAAAGAATATAGAAGCTTTTCATATCGGTCGTACAAAGCTTCTAATGCTTGCTTATCATCCTGTTGAACCAGGTGATAAAGCTCTATATCATGTTCTCCCATAACAATCTCCTCTTTTTTTAATCAATTACGGATATCATAGCACAATCCTTCATTTCATAGACTATGGTTTATATAGACAGAAGGACAGAAAGAGTTATATAGCTAACGATTAAAACGATAGAATGGATTACTTTTTAATGAGATTCATCAAACAAGAAGCCCCCAATCTATGATTGGGGGCTTCTTGTTACAGTTTTATTTAGAGAGGTCTCCCTGATTCTAAATGAAATTTTTTTCTGTCAATGATTCGTTGTAAGCCATAAATAAAAAGGGCAAAGCTCATAAAAAACACAAATATTTGCCATGGCTTAAAATGAACTAATCGAAACAATTTCATTCGTTGGAATAAATTACTTAACAGAAAAGAAAATGATAAATCTAGAACTGAATTAATGAATAAGTATCTCTTAAAATTACCGTATGTAAGATGAAAGACCCAGATAGTACCTACAAAGAAAGGTCCCAAAATGAAACTTAAATCATTTATTACCTTTCCTTTCCATCCCCCTTTTATTTTCCACCATTTTAAAGGCACAGCCATCGCGCACATTCCTGCCACAAGGAATGAAGAAATAAAAGCAATCGGCATAAATTTTCCAAATGACTTCTTTGGAAGAAAAACAACTGAAATCCAAGGGAAGATTATTAATAGTAGTCTGACGATGTTTGGAATACTTACAGCCACAATACCATCACCCCTTCCTAAATTCTTTGTCCAGCAAACTGTATAACGTGAGATAATCCATTATGAAGGTCTCCTTCATGTCGGACAACCTCCCCCATAAAAAAGTGAACAATACGCCAGTCTGGAAAATTTGCGAGGAACTCCTCTGGGGAATATAAGAGACTTTTATCCTGCGGACCACCCGTTTTATACTCAAGCTGATAATAAGAATAAACTTCTGTAATAAAATACCCCCCAGGTTTTACAGCATTTCTTATTCCCTTAAAAGTCTTTTCACGTAATTCTTTCGGGAAATGACCAAATACACATATCAATTCATCCCATTTATCTTGAAGCCATATCGCTTGATTTAAATCAATGAGCTCTGTCTTAACAGATACACCTCTTTCCAGGGCTAATCTATTGGTTTTCTCTAGTCCAGAAGCTGCATAATCCCATGCTGTAACGTTCATCCCTTGTTCTGCTAAAAATACGGCGTTCCTTCCTTCTCCTTCAGCTATTGCTAATGCATCACCTGTTAATCCTAATTTTTTTTGCATATCAGCAATAAAGACATTTGGTTCAGTCCCATACACATATTTCTCTTCCTGAAACCGTTGATCCCAAGTACTCATTATGTATTCTCCTTTTAGTTTGAAAAGTCGTTCTCATTATTTTGGGAGATCATTCTCATTAATTAAGGCCTACTGTATCTAACCTTACAATTTATACAGAGTTTTTCCTCTCTAGTATCAAACAAGAAAAGGTAATTTAACCAGCAAATTTCACGCTAATTCCAATTTTTCAAAATGATTTCGAAAAAAAAAGAGAGAAGAATCCCTCTTTTTTAGAACAACTTTTGAATCAGTAATACGACTCCTACCAGGAGCCAAACAAACACCCCGGGTCATATGGGTGGAAAAAATGACCTAGAATCTTTTTTATGAATGCCTCAAGTTCCTTTTTTACAGCCTTTTTGTTTATCCATGTTTTCACCATCTTTAGTAAGGTTTATTTATAGCTTACTAGCTCACCTGTCCATTGGAGAATACCGCCATCTACACTTTTAATATTCGTATAACCCTTATCTTTTAGTAGTTTGGCAGCTTGAAGGCTACGCTTTCCACTTCTACATATAATAATTACTTCGGAATTTATTGGAATATCACTGTATTGTGACTTTAAGGTACTAAGTGGATAGTTTTTCATTCCTTCTATATGACTGGACTCGTATTCATGATTCTCACGTACATCAATAAATATGACACTGTCAGATTGATCTTCTTGCAATCTATCTTCTAACTCTGAAATAGAAATGGTATCAATACTCTGTTTTGCTAAGAAATCAAATCCTAGGTAAAGGATTAGTAGAAAGATAGGTACATAAAATACTAGTTTCTTAACATTCATATAGTCACCTACTTAAAAAAATTAATGAAGAAAACTACCCTACACCCGTAGAGTAGTATACTTTCCTCCACCTAATAAACTCTTTGTATAATCAATTTTAGCATGATCGAAATAAACCTTATGCGCTTCATTGACTAAAAATATAATCCCATCTATTTCAATCTGTTCATCCTTTTCTAAAGCTGACTCTTCCAGAGCCAGGCGAAGCTGTGGTCCACCTCAGCCAATGCCCATAGCTAGACGAACGAATGGCTGTTTTCCTTCGTCTAGAAGGTCTTGTACTTCTTTTTTTATCTGGCTCATTGCTGCAGCCGTCACTTTAACCATCGCGAATCCCTCCTTATCAACACAATATTATTCAATAATATCCCCGTTTTATAAAATATCTAGCCAGATCTTCACTGCAGTTGCTGCAATCAAAATAGCCAGAATGATTTGTAGGATTTTTGTATTCATCTTTTTCCCAGCCATTGCTCCTAATGGAGAAGCAATCAGGCTTGCAATAATCATGATGAAAGCTGGAAAATAATCTATTTGTCCTGTCGTGATTTTTCCGACTGTTGCCCCTATGGATGAAATAAATGTGATCGCTAATGATGAAGCGATGGTCATTCTTGTTGGTATTTTTAATACGACCAACATGATTGGTACTAATAGGAACGCACCTGCTGCTCCAACAATCCCAGCTCCAGTCCCCACAATTAATGCCAATATTGCAGCTAACCATTTATTAAATTTCACTTGATCCAGAGGAATATCGTCAATCCCCTTTTTAGGGATAAACATCATGACAGCAGCTATCAATGCTAATATACCATAGACTAAATTAATGCCACCCTCTGACATTAATTTTGACCCATAGCCTCCAATAAAACTACCAATTAATATACTTGCACCCATATAACCAATCAATGTTTTATTTAAGTATCCACCTTTTCGGTATGCCCAAACACCACCGATTGTAGCAAAGAACACTTGAATCGCACTTATTCCGGACACTTCATGTGCTGTAAAGGCTGCTAAACCAAATAATGGCGGGATATATAATAGCATCGGATATTTAATAATCGATCCACCAATCCCTAGCATCCCGGAAATATATGAACCAATAAATCCAATGAGGAAAATAGTAATAATAAATCCAATATCCATTGTAGTACCTCCTTTTTGAATAGTTTGTTTTTTGTACAGTTTGTTGTTTCTGTAAAAATCCCAAGAACCGGATTTTTACCTTAGTTTTAAGGATTCTACTATACATGTAGAGAGTTGCTCTTTTCTCATTAATTCTTAACTCAGTAAATAAACAAGGGAAACATAAAAATGAAGTTATAAAAAGTAACAAAGTTTTAGAAAAGAGCCTTTGAAAAAGGGAACCTTACATAAGGCTCCCTTTATTTTTTACGCTTTTTTAATCCAGAACTTGAATACGTCATTTTCTTCTTCGTGCTTTAAAAATTCATGGCCACCTGATTTCGCCCAAGCTGCTAGGTCGTTTTTGGCCCCTTTATCTGTCGCATGGATTTCTAGGATTTGACCAGATTCTAATTCGTTCATTGCTTTCTTAGTTTTGACGATTGGCATTGGGCACGCTAATCCTTTTGCATCTAATACTTTTGTTGCTTCCATTTTTATGACCTCCGATATAATTATTTTTCACTTAAGATCTATCTTCATTTTTGCATGAGGAGAGTTATTTTCACTATCGTGAAAAAACTTACCTCACCGCACAGCGGTTTGGTCCGATTTCCATTTCACGTTGTTTGTCTTGGTCTGGGCTGATTTTACCCATGTTCGTTTCACGAATTTCTTGATACGCATTTGGCTGTGGTGGTAAGTTTTCTGTTACTAGTCTTCTGAATTCATTCTCGTCTTCAATGTTAAGACCATGATTTTGAGCAAATAGTTTTCCTAATTTTGCTGCTACACTTCCTTCTTCATTTAATTCCTCAATAATCATGAAGTGAGCTGGTAGAACAACTAGATCTTCTGATAGCTCTCTGTAACGAGAGTATAAGCTTTCTCTTAAATCTGCTACCCAATCTTCTGCCATTCCAGCAAGGTCCGGTCTTCCAATTGAATCGATGAATAAGATATCTCCTGAAAGAAGGAACTTTTCATCTACGACAAAGGATGTAGACCCAATTGTGTGTCCTGGAGAGTATAGCGCATGAATATCAATCGCTGTATTTCCGATGGTTACCACGTTCCCACCTTCTAGCGCGTTGTATTCGAATGTTACTTCTTCTGCATCCTTTGGTGGTAACCAGTATGCTGCGCCTGTTTTTTCAGCAATCACTCTTCCACCTGAAATATGGTCTGCGTGTAAGTGAGTATCGAATACATGAGTGATTTTTGCTCCGATTCCTTCAGCAAAGTTCAGATATACATCAGTCATACGAGTCGAATCAATTAGTGCAGCTTCACCGTTTGAAACCACCATGTAAGATAGACACCCTTTACCGATTCGAACGAACTGATAGATCTCGCCACCATCTTTTAAATCTCCAACCTTCACAGGTTCTAAGTGTTCACTCCACGTTTTCATTCCACCTTCTAGATAAGAAGCTTGTAATCCTTGTTCTACTAGCATTTCAGCCACCATTAAAGATGAACCTTCTTTTGCACAAACGACTAGGATTTCTTTGTCAGTCGGAATTTTGTCTAAAATTT